>CAUZBA010000154.1:0-7239 GCA_963577635.1 Phycisphaerae bacterium | reverse complement strand
TTGGTGCCCGGAGCCAGACGCACCTCGTAGAGCGTGATGACTGGGCCTGAGTCGATGCCCACGACCTCGCCCTCAATCCGGTACTCCTGAAGGGCAGCCTCGAGGGCCACGGCCTGGTCGCGAACGATCCGCTCATGCTCGTGCGATACGTTGCCTACGGAATCCTCGAGCAGTGACAGGTCGGGAAAGCGATAGCCGGATAGATCGACATCGCGGCCTATGCCGCCGCCTGTCGCGATCGGCGTCACCGCGTGCGCTTTCGCGGCGGCGAAATTGATCGGCAGTTTCTTGATCTTGTCGCGAAACTGGGATCGGGTGAAACCTCCGGCACTTTTCTCGTCCGAAGCGCTTTCGCCCTGGGCGTCCTCGATGTCGTCCTCTTCGTCTGCGTCTTCGTCGGGCGATTCGTCGGCAGGTGCTTCCTTTTCCTGATCGACCCGCACGCGGCTGCGCCGACCCGCGCGTCCGGCGGGCGGGCGGGGCTGCGATTCTTCTTCGTCGGGTTCGTCTTCGTCGTCCTCCTCTTCTTTGACGGCGCGCCGGCGCATCGGGAACTTCGCCGCGGATGCGGCGAGGCCGCCGAGATAGGCGGCGATCGGTACGCGCGGCAGCCGCCCCACCAGGACCGGGCTCGGCAGCGGGATGCGGCCCAGCTGCGCCACCAGCGTGCCCATCAGGCGTGGCAGGGCCAGGACGATCTCGTCCATGGCCAGCACCGCGCCGAGCCAGAACGCGACGAACAGGACGAGCATCGTCCCGGGCACGTTGAATCTCTGTGTCAGTTGATCGTTGACAAAGAGAGCGACCAGGCCGCCGCTGCCCTCGGGCCGGCCGCCGGCGATCGACACCAGCGGCAGCCCCCCGGGCGCGATCAGGCCAATCATCGCGCTCGTCGAAAGAACCATGATGAGCAGCCCCATTCCGCGAAGCACGGGCTGTGTCACCGCACGCCGCATGGCCAAAGCGATGAGTCCCGCCGCGCCGCCCGCGACGGCGATCCACGCGCCGGGCCCGAGCATCAGGTAGATCTTGTGCGCGACCAGCGCGCCGACCACGCCGACCCAGTTGTGCGGCGGGTCGTTGTAGTGGGCCACCATGTGTCCGGGCCAGTCCGCCGGGTCGTATGTGAGCAGAGCCGCCGACACAAGCAGCCAGACGCCGACGGCAACGACCCATAACACGTTCAAAAGCACGTGATGCTTCGAACCGGCATCGCGATCGGCGGATTTACGTTTCCTGGCCATCGGTCGCTGTCGCCTACAGGAACACTGGGGGCTCGCGGCACGGGCACACTCATCGCGCCGCACGGGTTGTATCGGCACTGCGGCGCGGGGCCGGACAAAGAATCAAGGGGGTGCGGTTAGCTAGCTAGATCCTGTTGCCTGGCCGCAGGGCAACAGGATCTAGCTATGGCGCCGGTTGGGTGGCGGCAGCGGCCGGGGCGCCGCGGGCCGAATGGCCGTACAGCTCAGTGTCCGGGTGAAACGCCGCCCAGGCGAACCAGTACGTGTAGACCACCAGCGCATCGTCTGGCGCCGCCGAAACGCGCACCGAATCGCGCCCCGCCTCGGCAATGAGTTCGACGGCGCCGTCGCCGATCCTGTCCAGCAGCTTCCCGTCGGGCGAGCCGATGATGAGATCTATCTGATAAGCGCGGGCCACGTTGCCTGACTTGATCCCGACGATCGATGCTTTCACGGGCAGCCGATCGTCGCGCGACGCGACGGGAAACATCAGCTTATTATCGCTGTGGTACATCGCGTATGGATTATTGAGGTAGTCACGATCGTGCCCGGTGGCGGTGGAGACGATGCTCGAATCGGGATGATCCCGGGTCCACAGCTCAAAACGCGTAAGCCGCCAGGTGCCGAGGTGTCGTAGCGCCTTGCCCGCGTTGGGGCCGCTGACCGCTTTGAGGCCGATTTGAGACCACAGCGCATGGTCGGTTCGATCGTAGAGCAGGACATTCGAGTTGAACAGAAGGCCCGAAACACCAAATTCAAACGTCTGGCCGTCGAGTCTGCGATCCACGACGCTGACCGAATCGCACAAAGGGCAATAGATCACGGCAACTGGTACGCCGCCGACGACATCGTTCACGCACTCGTGCCAGCTCAGGATCTTGATCGGATAGGCTCGGGATTCGCCGTTGATCGTGATGCCGACAAGCCGGCTTTTCGGCAGCATGAAATCGGCCTTAGCCACGGGCACCGTCTGCGGGTCGGTCAGCGCCGGGATACCGTCTTTCGGCGGCCCACCGCGACGGACCTGGTCGGCCGGAATCAGGAAATTGTCGGTGTCGAACCCGACCGGTGGAGCCGGACCGGGCCAATGCCAGACGCGACTGAACTGTTTGATGCCCGACGGCGCGGGTTCTTGTGGGAAGCCCACGTGCCAGGTGTACGCGGCCGCAGCGAGAATAGGCCCCAGGCCCGCGATGAGGATCACGCCTGCGAGCAGAACACGCCCGCGGCTCCAGTAGGGTCCCGGAGGATTCGGGCGTTCATCGTCCTGCATCAGCACCTTTCCTGTCCCAAGTCTAGTGGCAAACGCCGCCACGGCCCCATTTATTCCGTGTTCGATCCGGCCCCGCAGTCCTCGCGATATCATCAACGCACGATGATCGCGAAGATCGAAGGCATCCTGGACGAGTTACTGGCTGGCGCGGCGATGGTGCGTACGAACGGCAGCCTGACCTACGAGGTGCTGTTGCCGGCCTTTGCCGCGGCGCGCCTGGGCGGTTCGATCGGACAGCCCATCACGCTCCATACGCTCTACTTTATCGAAGGCCAGGCCCAGGGCACCACGATGACGCCGCGCCTTGCCGGATTTCTCACGGCTGAGGACCGCCGCTTCTTCGAATTGTTCACGACCTGCAAGGGGATCGGCAACCGCCGCGCCCTTCGCGCGATGACGCTGGAATCCTCCGCCATCGCTGCCGCGATCGCCGACCGCGACGCGACGCTGCTCCAGAGTCTGCCCGAGGTCGGCAAGCGCACCGCGGAGACGGTGATCGCCACGCTGCGCGGCAAGGTCGATCCCTATCTGGTGTCCGCCGCCTACGGTCGCACCGGCGAAGCCGACCAGGCCCACGCGACCGCGACGGCCGGGCGCGGCGGCACACTCGAACGCGAGGCCATGGAAGTGCTCCTGCAACTCGGTGAAAACCGCACCCAGTGCATCAACTGGATCGACCAGGTCATGCGGGGTGACGAGAGGCCGGATGATACGGAGACGTTGATCGCGCGCGTGTATCGGATCAAGGCGGGGGCGTGAGCCGGGACGGCGATCGCCGTCGCGAGTGAAGAGCGAGCGACGGAATGCCTTGCTCCCTGGCCGGTGACGCAAATCAGTATTGCCAATTGATCATCGGATACGTCCGATCCCTCCCTGATCAGCTGCCACTACCCCTTCGTCGCTCCGTCGCTTTCCTATCCCTATTTCGGTATTAAAAAAACTAAGATGATGCATCGTGTGAATTGTGTGAAACTGGTGCCATTCGTCGTTCGGCAGGACGCCGAAGATCGGATGTGGAAGGTACCTGCCCTCGTTGCTCTTGAAGTGCTCTACGGCCTGGCGAAGGTTCTCGATCTCCTTGGGCTCGTCCAGGCCGGGCGACGGCACCATCGATGCCGGTGCTTTCAGCCCCGCCTTGATCGTGCGGGTGGCGAACAGCTTCTTCTTCATGCCCATCAGTGAGACCAGGAGCCGCATGATCCCCGGCGGTTTGAAACTGAAGCCGTCAACGGTTTCGCGAATCGCCATGGCCGAATGGCGGCAGGCTTGGCCCAGATCCCATTCACCGGATTTCTGACATCCGCGATCGTTCAGGCGTTGCGCTTCGGCCACCACCGCATCAAGGACCTTGAGGTCCAACTTGCGTCGTGTCATCGTGATCGGCTCCGGTTCCCGGACTTGAGACTCTCACAATTTTTGACTGGCGACGTGCGATTCGCGCCCCGCGTATCACGCTGCCCTATTCAATCCCCTGCTCGGCGAGCCAGCGTTCGGCGTCGATGGCGGCCTTGCATCCCATGCCCGCGGCGGTGACGGCCTGGCGGTAAACGCTGTCCGCCACGTCACCCGCGGCAAAGGCACCTTCGACGTTGGTGGTCGAGCGATCGGGGTCTTTCAGACGGATGTAGCCTTTTGCGTCCAGGTCGATCTGGCCGTCGAGAAACTCCGTGATCGGCGTGTGCCCGATGGCCATGAACAGGCCGCCGATGGAAAGGTCGCTGGTCTGCCCGTCCTGGGTGTCCTGGAGTTGAACGCCCGTGACCTTCTCGGCGCCGTGAACCTCGATGACCTTCTTATTCCAGAGAATCTCGATCTTCTTGTTGTCCCTGGCGCGCTGCTGCATGATCTTGCTGGCGCGGAGCTGGTCGCGCCGGTGGATCATGTAGACCTTCGAGGCGAACTTGGTCAGGTACGAAGCCTCTTCGACGGCCGAATCGCCGCCGCCGACGACGGCAAGTTCCTGGTCTCGAAACATGGGCAGGGCGCCGTCGCACACGGCGCAGGCGCTGACGCCGCCTCCGGACTGTGCCAGACGCTGTTCGTTCTCCAGGCCGATCCAGTTGGCCTTGGCGCCCGTCGCGATGATCACGGCCTCGGCGTGACACTCAAACCCGTTGTCCCCCTTGGCGTGAAACGGCCGCTTCGAGAGATCGACCGATTCGACATTCTGAAAGGGCGTATACAGACCGTGCTCGATCGTGTCGCTGGTCTGCACGCCCTGGTCGGTGACCACCCGAGTGCCGAAACGCAGGGCCTGCTTGAAAAACAGCTCCATCATCTGCGGACCCATAAGACCTTCAGGGAAGCCGGGGTAATTCTCCACGTCGGTCGTGAGCATCAATTGCCCGCCGGGAAGCAGATCCTTGCCCACGGCGCGGCCGGGATAGACCAGCGGATTGAGGCTTGCCCGGGCGGCGTACAACGCGGCGGTCCAGCCGGCAGGCCCGGAGCCGATGATGATCAGTTTTTCCGTCCCGTTGGATTCGTGCGTCTTACTCATGAAGGGTGATTGTATGTAGAAAGCAGTTGCCGGTCCCATCGGGCGAAGTGGGATGGCGACGGAGCGACGGAGCGACGGAGCGACGAAGGGTTGTCATTCGCAGATCTGTCCGCTTCGAATGCGCGACATTCTGATTCGATTTGTTCACGACATGGTGGCAAGACAGTCCGCCCCACCTCGCCGTCGCGACGGTAGTCGCGACGGAACCCTTCGTCGCTCTCAGGCATCCGCTTGAAGACCTACGATATATCTATCAACACGTCCGCGGGCGGGCGGCCCACGGGCGCCTCGGGGAACAAGATGTTGACGCCGAACTGCGGATCCAGCATCCGCACGTGGCCGTCGAGCATCGAGGCGTTGGCTCGGCCGTCGTGCACGTAGTGCACCGTCTTTTCGAGCCGTGAGAGGTAATACCACTGCTCGAACATTGGATTGCCCGGTGACGCTGGCGCTTGAAAAAAGTTGATCTGCGCCGAATCGGCGAACGCCACGGTCCGGCCGGGCTCGTTGATGTCGCCCGTGCGCGTCGGGCTCGCGGGGTTCATCAGAGGTAACGGGTGCGCGTACGTCGTCCAGTTCGTGGTGAACTTGGGCTTGTAGTGGCCGCTATTGACGGCGAACGCCGGACAGATTTCGACCGAATCGCTCAACTGGTAGTAGGGCCACAGGCGACCGCGGGTGCGATCCAGGATGCGACTGCCCTCGGCCGTCGGCCCACCGAACGCTTCGAACCCGAACCACCAGAGCGTGCCCGACGAGGCGAGGCGTTCCTTGAGCGGAAAGATCAGGCCATCGTTCTCGCCGGTGTACATCTGCAGGGCCATCGACATCTGTCGCGCGTTCGAGGCGCAGATTGTGGCTCGCACGGCGCCGCGGGCGTGGCTCAACCCCGGCACGAGCAGGGCCGTCAGAATTCCCATAACGGCGATCGCCACGATCAACTCGATCATGGTGAACGCTGCGCTCGGCCACGATGTGCGTGCGGGTGTCTTCAACGCCGAACCCTTCTGCTCGGCCGCAGGGCCGCGAGCACCACGGTGCACGATACAAGCAGGCTCGCACCGGACGTCGGCTCCGGGACGGGAAGAAACACGAGCTCATAGTTGTCGATTCCGCCGTTGAACTCCGCGAAGACGAGCTGGTGATTCGGCTCGTCGTAGGCCAGACCGTTCAACGGCAGCTTGAAACCGTCGTAGCTGAACAGGTTCGGATCCAGGATGTCGCCATAGAAATTCTGGGCCGAGGGTCCCGCGGGATCGAACAACCCGATGCCCGTGGTCGTGTTGAAGAAAATCAGGCCGTCCTTATCCACGACGACGTTGACGTTTCCGTTGGCACTGCCGCCGCCGATCAGCGACGTCGGCGGCATCGTACCGACGGACTCGAACGTCGCGAGATCGACCGCATTAATTCGGAAGAATTTCGCATCGCCGTTAATGAAGTCGAACGTGCCCGCGATCAGGTCGCCGTCGGATTCGAACACCATCCCGCCGCTGGCGTCGCCCGTTCCGGCTGCGGGGTCCGCGGCCTGCTGCGTTGCCAGCGTGTTCGGGTCGATTCGATAGAGCAGCGTCGAGGTGGTGAAGTTCGGATCCGACCACATCGCGTAGAACGTGTGATCGGCGCGGCCGGCCGTGCTGAAAATGTTGTCGTCGTCGAAGTCGAGTACCGGCGCGGTCGTCTTGGCGTCGAGGTCGACCGACAGCACGCCGCCGCTGGTGAACCCCATGTTGATCATCACCGCGTCGCCGGGCGCGGTTGCAAAGCTGCCCTCGAACGCCCGCACGCCGCCTCCGAACGCCGAACGCAGACCGGTCATGTGCGACGTGAACAAGGGATCGTTCGGGTCGGTGACATTGACGCTGTAGATCGTGTCGCCCGTGTGAAGGTAGAGCGCACCGTCACTGAAACCCAGGCCGTGGTCACTGCCGAAGGAGGCGCCGCTGTCCTTCGCAGGCAGCGGGTCGCCGAGCGTGGTGACCGCTTGAGACGAAACAAAAACAAGAACCAGACCGATCGACGTTCGCAAGGACATGGAAGCACTCCTTGCCCCGATTCGCGCAGGGCAACTCCTTTGAGGCAACAGAATGAGTCCGTCCTCGCGGTCCGGTCCATATGGTCCGTGGGGATCTTCAATCTGCAAGGGGCAGCAGGAGAACCCTCGGTGTCCCAGGCCGCGAGGACACGTTCGGCTCCCACAGGCAGGTCTTCCGGCTCAGGGT
>CAUZBA010000153.1:0-7240 GCA_963577635.1 Phycisphaerae bacterium | reverse complement strand
GAACCCGTCCGATGACGTGCTCGCCAGAATCCTGCACATGCTGCGGAACCAGGTCACGGACAGAATTCGCGCGGGGGATTCCGTCCAGGCCGAGAAAGATATCCGCGCCGTTCTCAAGATCAACCCCGCGTCCGCGCCGTCGAATCGCATATTGAAGCAATTTCTCGTTCGCAGCGGCCGAGCCGCCGAAGCGGATGATCTTCTTGAGCAGGCCGTTCGCAACCATCCGCAGATTGCGGATCTGCGCGTCGAGCTTGCCGAACTTTACAGGGCCCAGGGACGAATCAGCGCGGCGATCGGCGCGTATCGCGACGCGCTCTCAATCGATGGCGATTCCATCCCGGCTTTGAACAACCTCGCCCGAATACTGGCCACGTGTCCATCAAGCAAACATCGGGACGAGCAGGAGGCAATGCGACTGGCACAGCGCGCCGTCGAGATCACGGAGTCGAAACGTCGCAGGCTCCTCGACACGCTCGCGGCCGCTCTTGCAAACGCGGGGCGATTCGACGAGGCCAAGGCTATCATCCAGAAGGCCATTGAGCTGGCGAAAAATAAAGGGAATGCCGCCGCGCAGGCAGTGCTCGCGGAACGTCTGAACGATTACGAGAACGCCAGACCCTTCCGCGATGCGATATTGCTGCCCGGATTCAGACCCCTCTAAGGGTGCACGCTGACGCTCAGGTCCTCGATGCGGATGACGCCGTCCGCGCCCACCGTCTTGGTGAGGCTGACGGCAAGTTCGTTGTCGCCGAATTTTACCGGTGGATCGCTGAGCGCGATCCGGAACAGGTCGTACGGCTCGTCCTTATCCTCGTGGTCGTGACCGTCCCAGATGTGAAAGCGCCTGACCCTGTCGGGTGGGACCTTCTGGCCGTTGATCTTCACCGAGATGCGGTCGTCTACCGCCATCCCAACGGCCACGAATTCCATCAGGGCGCTGACATTGGCGCTGTCCAGGTCTTCCGCGAGGCGGAAGTCGAACGTGCCCGAGCTGTTCGGCTCTGAACGCGTCAGACGAATCACGTCGTACTGCATGGACTGGGCGCCGGCGGCCTGAAGCCGGCCGTGATGGCGCCAGTAAAGGTATTCGCGGTCGTGGCCGGCCAGCTCGGCGGGGTCGCTGATCGGCTTCAGCTCGTGCACCTTGGACGCGATCTGCTCGACCGTGGAGAACTGGTAGTTGTAGGTCTCGACGCCGTCGGCACCGAATGCGTAGAAGTTGTGGGCAATCCCGAAGTAATGGGACGGCCGATACATCTTGAGCCGGCACGGGCCGGTCCACATGTGTCCCTGCGTGCTCGGGTAGACGCGGCAGTCGGTTCCCTCGGTGAGACTGCGGAAGTCTTCGACCTTCGTGTTGTAGTCCATGTGTCCGAAGTGGGACGGTACGACGTAGTCGACCAGACCTTCCTTGATCCACGCGGTGACGTCGAAGCCCGCCTCCATGCATCGCGCAAAGATGTGCGGCACGCGGACGCCGAGGTGGAGCTTGCGGCCGCGCTTCGAGGCCGCCTTGTCCAGCAGTTGCCGCGTTCGCCCGTGGAAGTCGGTCAGGAGCGGCGCGTTGCGCTGCTCGGTGCCCGGCCGAAAGACGTACACCCAGCGCATCCAGTCGAACTCGATGCCGTCGACGTCGTAGTGTTCGAGCAAGTCGCCGATGAACGTCAGGACCCGCTCTCGCACGGGCTCCAGTGAATAATCGAAGCCGCCGTCCCAGTAGACCCCCTCCTGCTGGAGCTTCAGGCGCCACTCGGGGTGTTCGAACCAGGTTTTTTCCTTGAGCGAAATCGGATGGCGGTCGTTCATGCGCATGGCGGCGATGAACGTCAGGCCGACCTCGTGGCACCGGTCGAGCATGATCCGAATCGTGTCGGATCCCGCCTCCTGCATCGCCTTGTTCATCACGTGATATCGAAGCGCCGATGCCACGTGCTCGTCGTGCTCGGGGCGCGGTTCATAGGAGGGATACGCGACCTTCGTCGTGTCGCGATGCAGGGAGTGCGTGAATCGATCAAAGATGTTTTGCGCGATCGTGTCCACACCCGCGTCGGCGTGGGCGTCAACGAGCGTCTGGACGCCGCGTGTCCACGCTTTCACGTCGTTCGGCATCGAGGTCAAGAGCGAGTTGAGCGAAATCTCGAGGCCCGCCGAGTCGTAATACGTCACCAAGCGGCGCGGCCCGCGCGGCCCGTTGCTTCTTTTCGCGTTCATTGATCGCTCCTTTGGCGTCATCGTGACGGAACAGTCCCGGCAATGCAAGACGCTACCTTCGTCCATCGTTTGTGTACCATGGAAACATCATGATTCGGGGGGACGCCGCAGCACTCGCAGCCGAAGCGCACGCCGCATGTCGAAGCCCAATGTCATTCTCTGCCAGTGCGACCAGTTGCGGGCCTTCGAGGTCGGCTGTTACGGCAACACGGTCATTCGGACGCCGCACATCGACCGCCTTGCGGGCCGGGGCGCGCGGTTCGATCTCGCCGTCACCAACAACCCGGTCTGCACCCCGGCGCGGTCGTGCCTGCTGACCGGCCAGTACAGCCGCACCTGCGCGGGCACGGTGGACAATGTTTTTCTGGATCCGCCGGCGCAGGAGCGGTCACGACTGAAAGACACGACGATTGCCGAGGTGTTCAAGCAGGCCGGTTACGACACCGCACTGATCGGCAAGTGGCACGTCTGGGGCCACCCGAATCTCGTCGGATTCGATGACACGGTCTATCCCTGCACGCCTCATCGCCATTACGGGCAGCGTTACTTCGAGAACCTCGATGCCGAGGGATTCGTCGTCGACCAGTTCGGCCCGGATTTCGAGATCTCCAGGGTTCGGCAATACCTCCGCGCCCACGCGGGAGATGCCGCGAAACCCTTCTTCCTGCATTACAACATCAGTCCCCCGCATCCGCCGATTGGGCCCGGCAACGCGCCGGACTGGTACGCGGACATGTATCGTCCGCAGGACGTTCCGCTGCGCGACAATGTCTTCGACGACGGCACGATGGCCCACGACGAAAAGTGGTTCAAGATCTACACCATCTGGGACTACTTCACCCGATGGCTGGAGCATCCGACCGACCGACTGCCCCCGGACACGACGCTTCGCCACCTCATCGCGTGGTACTACGGCATGGCCACCATGGTGGACGACATGGTTGGCCGGATGATGGCGTCACTCGACGAGCTCGGCATGGCCGACAACACGCTGGTCGTTTTCAATTCCGATCACGGTGACAACCTCGGCAGCCATCAGCTGTTCAATAAGAACTGCCTGTACGAAGAGTCCATTCGCGTTCCGCTGATGTTTCACTTTCCCGGCGCGATTCAGTCGCGAACCTGCGCCGCGCAAATCGCGCGGACCATCGACATTATGCCGACGGTTCTGGACTTGTGCGGCCTGCCCGTTCCGTCGAGCGTCCAGGGGCGCAGCCTCAAGGCCATCCTTGACGGTGACGCCGAAACGCTGGAAGACAACGTCGCCTTCATTGAAACGGACCCGACGTTCTTCGGGCGCCCCTGCATCGGCATCCGCACGCCGACGCATCTCTACGCCATGAAACTCACCAAAGACTGGCGGCGGATCGAGGACGACCGATTCTGGTTCTTCGACCTACGCGACGACCCGTTGCAGGTGAAGAACCTGAATGAATCCGGTCAGCAGCAGGACGTGGCCGCGGAACTCAGCGAACGTTTGCAGTTATGGAATCGCGAAACGCCCTGGCTCGAAGTGGCCATGCCCCGGCGCAAGAAGCGGACGGGTGAATTCTGGTTGTCCGACGACGAGTGAGCGAATGACGCTCTGGCCGCGGGCCCGGAGACGGATCATGATCGCGGTAACACGATCCGGCACGGTGCCAGGCATTATTTCCCCGGCGATCCTGGCGTCATTCTGTTCGATGGTCTTGGCCGTCCCCTCGATGCCCACGGTCGAGCAGATCGAAGAGCTCAACTCCCTCGAGGGATCCTTCGAAACACCGCACACCAAGTGGGCGAAGCCGTACGCGGGCGGCAGGGCCCGCGTACTGTTCCTGGCCCAGCAGCAGCCCGACGTCAACGTGCGCCTGCCCAGGCCGATGCACGCCGGCGAGATGTGCAGCGGACGGCGGGCCGGACCGACCGAAACGTTCACAACCGGCGTTCGACCCTGGTGGGCGACGTTACTCGTGCTGAGTGATCGCAAGCTGTCCTCGCCGCAACTGGCGGCGGCCGACCATTCGGCCGAGCGCGGTTCGATGTTCGAATTGTTCGTGAATATTCCCGACACGCAGGCGGTTCACGCAGTGAAGGTTCGAGCGGTCGGCCCGGACGGGGGCGATGCCCCCTGGTTCTCCCAAACTGAATTCGTGGAAGACGGCAAGGCGACGATCGGCCTGCCGATTGCCCACAACGAGCAGCCCGGGAAATGGACCGTGACCGCAACGGACCTCTACACGGGGCTGACTGACGAACACTCCTTCATCATCAAGTGAGAAATCAAACGGATGAGCGAAACGAAGAAGGACCCGTACAAGATCGTGATCAACTGGGACGAAGGCGCCATGTACAACTTTCTTCCCGTGCAGGCGGCCTCGGAACGGGACGACGTCGATGCCGCGGCCATCAAGGCCATGCTCGAAGAGGCCGTCGACGAGCACGCCAAGGCCGGCATCGATGTTCTGGTGCACGGTGTGTTCAGTGGTTTCATGTGCATGATGCCCTACCCGCGGCTGCGGGATCCAGGTGGAGGCGGCGTGCACGTGCCGGCATCGGCGGACGAGCATCAACGCTGGTGTAAGGAATTGGGCACGTTCTGGCTGGCGGGGTTCCCGAAGCTGGTTGATGCCGGTCTCGACCTGATCCAGATCATTTTCGATCGCTGCCGAAAGCACGGCATGAAATTCGTCGTGGGGTTTCGGATGAACGACCGGCACGCCGGCAGTGGGACGCAGAGAAACTTCTATCCCCGCGTGCAGCAACTGGGCCGGGAGCACCCGCAGTGGCTTCTGAAGGAGTTCGCCGGAGGACTCGACTACAAGTTCGAAGGCGTGCGCAACGCCGTCCTCGAATTTGTCGTCGAGGCGATCGAGCGCTACGACCTGGACGGCATCGAGTTCGACTGGATGCGCTGGTGTCACATGTTCAAGTCTTCAGAGGCCGTCGAGAACGCGCCACTGCTGACCGACCTGACTCGAAAAGCACGCGGACTTCTGGACGACGCCGCGGCGCGGCGCGGGCGGGACAGGCTGCTGCTGGGGGCGCGCGTCGCCCAGACGATGGACGAGTGCACGAACCTGGGCTACGACGTGAAGGTCTGGATCGGCGAAGGCCTGGTGGACTACATCTGCCCTTCGGATTTCTACCACACCGACTTCAACATCCACGTCGAGGAATTCGCGGCCCTGACGGAAGGGACCGGCTGCGAGGTCTACCCGAGCATTCATCCCTCGGTTGCCTGGGACAACCAGGCCTGGCTCCCGGGCATCGAGGAGTACCGGGCCGCCGCCAACAACTACTACGCCTACGGCGCCCACGGCGTCTCGCCCTACAACTATATGTATCACTGGGGCAAGATCCGGGCGCCGGACTATCCGGGCCCGGCACAGATGTGGCCCGCGGCGATGGGTTTCCTGACGGAACTGAAAAGCGCCGAATCGATCGCCGGCGGTAACCGCCGCTACCTCTTTCATCCCCTCTGGTCGGATGTCCGGGGCGGCCATTGCACCACCGGGGCCTACAAGTGCGATCGCATCACGCTCGACCGCAGCGCAGAGGATCCGCACGGGACGATCGTCTTCCGCATCGCCGAGGATCTCGCGGACCCGAAACTCTCGGCATCGCTCGAGTTCAAGGTCACCAACATGATTGAAGGTGACGACCTCGAGGTGCGCATCAACGGCGAAACGATCGATCCCGAGAACATTCAGGTGCAGTGGTTCATCGGCCAGCCACCAAGCGAGGGCAGACCGCTGGGCCAGTATTTCCTGATGCGGATGGATCTTCCGGCGCCCCCCGCGAAATGGGGGGACAACGAACTCGCCGTGCGCCTCCTGAACCGCGTGGGTATGGCCAGGAGGATGCTCTATGTCCAGGAGATGGAAGTGCGCGTCGACGTGCGGTAGGAAAAGGGGTCGTCTAGAAAAATGGGTCGGGAGTCGTTTGTGCGGATCACCTTGTGGGCCCTGTGGGCAAACGACTCCCGACCCATTTTTCTAGACGGCGTGCTTTGCGGCGAATGCATCATCGAGGCTCGTGCCCAGCCCCGGCCCTTCGGGCAGCTTCATCCGACCGTCGACGATCGGAGGATCGAACGGCGCCAGGTTCTGGCGCAGCGGCGAGTCGAACAGGTGGGGCGAGATGTACTCGACGTGCGGCGCATTGATCGTCGAAGCCTGGAAGTGCTGCCCGCAGGCCGAGGTGATGCCCGTCTTCCATCCGTGGGGGACGACCTGCACGCCGTACAGTTCGGCCATATCGCAGATACGCCTGATTTCGGTGAGGCCGCCACAGCGGTTGATGTCCGGTTGCAGGACCGACACCTTGCCGACCTCGATCCACTCGCGCAGCTCCCAGCGCGTCGCTGCGAACTCGCCGCCGCCGATCCGCATGCCGGTTCGCTCCGAGAGCCGTGCGTGACCGTGCAGGTTGTCGTGATGCAGCGCGGCTTCGGCGAAGAAGATATCGCACGACTCGATGCGATCGATCACCCACCTTGCCTCCTGCCAGTCGCGCCAGCGGTAGGCGAAGTCGAGCAGGAACGCGATATCGTCACCGAGCATTCGCCGGGCTTCTTTGATCGTGTCGACGAGTTGGCGGTCGGTCAGGAGGTCGTCGAACATCAGTTCCATCTTGACCGCCCGGAAGCCCAGGCCGGTCGCCTTTGCGAACAGCTGGCCTGTGATGTCCATCAACTCGCTCATCGTGCGACCCAGCGGCATGCCGGGAAAAATCGTGGCGTAAGGCGTGTTGAATTCACGCCGTGCGCCGCCCATGATTTTGTAGACGGGTTGGCCGATCTGTTTGGCCGCCAGGTCGTGCAGCGCGATGTCGATCGCCGACAGCGCGTGAATGCCCAGCCCGCGCCGGCCCGGGTACAGTGTGGCGTCGTAAATCTGCTGCCAGATACCGGTGATCTCGAGCGGGTCGCGCCCGATCAGCAGCGAGACGGGTTGAGGCTCCAGATGTGGGCGCTGGGCATCTCGATGAACGCCTTGACGACCGAGGGCGGGGCGTCGCACTCACCGATGCCGGACAGGCCGTCCTC
>CAUZBA010000152.1:0-7263 GCA_963577635.1 Phycisphaerae bacterium | reverse complement strand
CGACAACTTTCCCGACAACGCGCCCGACAAGGACAACACCGGAAACATCATCTGGTATAGCCACTATTTCGGGTCACTGCCGCTGCTGAACCAGGGAGCCTTGCCAAGCTACCCGGCATACCAGGCCAATCCGACCTACACGCAGGATCCTTACACCGGCGGGAGCCAGATAAACCTGCCCAATGCCTCGGGCGCCTTCGTGTGGCGACACGACGCGGATGCCTCTCCGCCCCAGTTCGCGTGGCCCTACCTGATCCGCATCCGCTACCGGTTGCACGACGAACGCGGCATCCTGGGCGAGGCCGCGCAGACCGCAACGACGGCCGCCGACCCGGGGCTCTGGTTCGAGCAGATCATCGCCGTCAACCGGAACTGAGAGACGACCCTATTGACTGACACGAATCGGCCTATCGAAAGGAACACGAATCTCGCCGCGACCAGCCGGCGGGCGACGTGCCGCGGCGCGCGCCGGGGTTCAACGATCGTGTTCGCCGTGGTCTGTCTCGTCCTCATGGCCGTCCTGGCCACGGCGTTCCTGCAGATGGCTCGCGTGACCCGCGTGGCGATGAGCGACATCGACGACAGCAACATCGACACGGTCAGAACCGCCGCGATCAACCAGATCGGCCAACTGCTGCACGACGACCTGTTTGACAGTGGCGGCAACTACTTCACTGCCGGTCCGGTACTCCAGATCCCGGACGAGGCGGGTGACGAGTCATACGACTACCCGTGGACCAACCAGGACCCGGGGGAACTGCGTAACGAGTTCTTTGTTCTGCGGATGGACGGGGTGGCGTCCTTGCCGTCATACGGCGGCCACCTCGACGACACCTGGCTGGCTTCGACGACGCCCGATTTCCCCGCGACCGGCAACCCGTCCTGGCCGCACATCACCAACGTGGATGGCATGTTCCTGCGGATCCCGCACATCGCAAGTGGCTTCACTGCGCCCGAGGAGTTGGCCGTGGACCACAACACGGGTACTTCGGGATTTCTCCAGACGGACACTTCGATTGAAATCACCGGCAGCGCGCAGGCAATGGACGACAACAGCAATCCGAACTTCGAGCGGTTCGGCGTGGATGCCGACGATGACGGCATCCTCGACTCGCGCTGGTGCTGGGCACCCATCCGCCAGATCGGCGCCGTGCGTTACGTGATGGCCGTCCGCATCGTGGACCAGAGCGCCCTGCTCAACATGAACACGGCCACGGCGCTGACCGGTGACGGCACCAACCTGGGCACGTCGTTCGTCGACCTGCCGCGCGGCTATACCCCCAGCGACATCGACCTGACGCGTCTGACCTGGCGCACCAGTATCTTGTCGCCGACCAAGTGGAGCACCGACCTCAATGGTCTGCTGCTGCACCGCGGCCTGGAGACACCCCTGACGGCAGTTCCCGGCACGTCGCAACCCCTGGCGATGGGCCTGTCCTACAACCCCGTGACACACCGCTTCCGCGAGCCGCTCGACCCCCTCACCATCCCGCGGCAGCGCGACGCCGCCTGGCGCGATATCGGCCGCTACTACGGCTGGGCCTCGGTCTCGATCGGGGGCAACCTATACCGGCGTTTTGCCGTCGGCGCCGACGTGAACGACGAGCTGGAGCTTCGCTATGGATTCGGCCTCAACAACGATTACCTGCGGACCACGCTTGAGGACCAGGCGCCTCAGCTTCTGCGCGCCGAAATCGCGGCCAACAATATCAACGACGACGGGGATTTATCGACCGATGAGACCGAGATGAATTACCTGGCCGTCGTCGTGGATCAGGAGTCCTACATGCAGGGCAGCATGGGGCCGTCGTTGAATTCGAAAATCTACGACGCGCAGCGTCAATTCCTGACCACGCTCAGCGGTGCCGTGCCCTACGCGGCCAACCACGGCAACATGTACCCCAACGCGAAGTCACCGGTGCTGCGCTACGACCTCGTCACGGATGACGGTGGCGCCGATGCAGGGCCTGCGGCAACGCGTGCCGGCAACATCGAGGGCATTGTTGCGGCCGTCATGAAGATCGGCGCCCAGATCTACCTCAGCACGGTGACGCCCCCGCAGATCGACGAGCTGGCCGTCCAGTTCGGCCTGGCCGTCCAAGACTACTCCGATGCGGATGACACGCCTACCAGTCTGTCCCTGGGCGCGACCACCTATTACGGCATCGAACTCATGCCTTTCCTGCGCGAGGTGTATATCCAGGTCGGTTACGAGGACCAGGATCAGCTCATGGACGACGGCATGGGCAACCCCATCGCCGGCGCGGACGGAGCCGGGGATACATGGGTCGCCAGAGCCGGATCACAGGCCATTGCAGTCGAGTTGGGCAACCCCTTCGACCGCCCGATCCTCGCGTCGCAATTGAACGGGCGCATCGAGATCCGCGTTGTTCAGCTCGGCAACCCCGTCATGGCATGGACGATCGCGGGACTCTCGAACGACATCCCGCCGCGCGGGCCGCAGGCGGGGCTTCAGAGCAAGATGATCATCTATTCCAATCCCCAGAACTCCCTCGACGAGGGCGGGACGACTTACGCCGACCTCGCCGCCGACTTGACGCTCACCGGTCCATCGACGGTTCTGGAAGCGACCGCGCCGGGCACGTTGACGTTCAACGCGGACGGAAACGACATCACTGTAGAACTGCGCGTTAAAGTCAGCCCAGGTGTTTTCGTCGCTTACGATCGCCTGACGGTGAGCGGATTCGGCCTGCCGACTTCCCCGATCGACCATTTCGGGCCGGCCGGCGCCGACCAGACGATTCCGCCGGCGAACCAGCATGGCCAGGGATCAATGGTCCGAGACGGCCAGACCATCCGCTACCTTTCCAACCAGGGCAGGGCGCTGGTGGCGGGCAGCATGCGCATGCCTGTATCAGGCGTCGCCTCCAGCGGGTACGACACGACACTCGACCGGCTCGGGGCGGATGCCAAGGGCATTTCGGGAGACACCGATCTGGATGCGTTCCAGATTCCCCTGGCCAACCGCCGGTTTCTCAGCCTCGCCGAGATGGGCTGGATCTTCATGCTCGGGTTCACCAACCAGGCCAACGGCGACCTGCCCCAACGCTTCGACGCGATGCGGTCGGCGGCCGGCGCGTCGTGGCCACGCCACGCGACACTCGACTTCGATCCCGCCGCGGCCGTGCCCGACGCGACGGGCATCCCGCACGCCGCGATGATCCTCGACCAGTTCACCATCCTTTCGACGCACAATGACGGTATCGACAACGACGGCGACGGAACGAGCGACGATGCGGACGAGCAACTCGTTCCCGGCCTGATCAACATCAACACGGCGCCCCTCCCGGTCGCCGTCTTCGGTGCCCCCCTGCCGGAGTCGGTCGACGACATCGAAATCCTGATGAGGCGCATCGGCCAGTACCGCGACGACCCCAGTCCTTCTAACCGCACAGCGATCACCGGCTTGTCGAACCTGCACGCGACCCCCGGGATCGCCAGCATCGGCGAGTTGATGTTCATTCGCCGTTCCGGCACTCTTGGCGATCGTGACGACATGCAGCGCTACGGGCAGGACGGCGTCGATAATCATGCCGATCCCTTTACCTGGCCCGTTGATCTGTACCCCGTTCCCGAGGTGATCAACGATTCGCCGGCCGGCGAAAAGCCGGTCCAGATCGATGCGACCGACGGCGCCGAGGAGCGCATGGCCCGCTTCCAGTTCCTCAGCAACGTCTACACCACGCGGAGCGACCTGTTCTGCGCCTACGTGCTCATCCGCGGCTACCCGGCCGGCGATTTCAGTCTGGGCCCCGTCGAGGCCACGCAGTTCTTCGTCATCTACGACCGCTCGCGCGTGACGCAGAGCACCGATTCGGTCGGCGTCGTGGGCGTTTACAAGATCAATTGATACGGGAGAGCGACGGAGCGACCCGACACTGCGGGTAAACTCCGCGACGGAGCGACGAAGGGGGCGGGAGCATCGCGCGCGACGTCCATTGCGATTCCCGGCAGATCATCCGAACCACCAGAGCATGATGCTGAAGCGGACCGGCCTCCGTTCGGAAGCCATTCGTCGCTACGTCGCTACGTCGCTTTCCCCTACAATCCTTTGGCACCCTTGTGACCGACCAACCCCATGAGCGACGCAATCCCCCACGACGCTGACTGTATCTTCTGTAAGATCGTGGCCGGATCGATCCCCTGCCACACGCTGCTGGCCGACCAGCGGGCTCTGGCGTTCCTGGATAACGGACCACTGGCGCCGGGGCATGCGCTGGTGATTCCCAAGGCCCACTACGTGACGATCGATCGGATGCCGGACGATCTTGCCGCCGCGTGCGCTGCGATGATCCCGCGATTGAGCCGTGCGATCATGGCCGCCACGGGGGCATCGGCATGGAACGTGCTGCAGAACAACGGCAAACTCGCCCACCAGGCCGTGGACCACGTACACTTTCACATCATCCCCAAGACCACGGAGCAGGGGTTGGGCATCACGTGGCCGGCTCGAAGTCTTGACGACGCCGATGCCCGGAGCCTGGCCGATCAGATTCGTCAGAAGCTCTGAACCGTTCCATGTGGATGGGTCGTACCAGGTTGTATGGATTTCTTGAGGGCAAACGATCGAACTGAGAAACAGAATTGAACCTTATATACCGCTGCGGCAAGATCCATGTAGCATCCGGGCCGGGCCGGACCCGTCGGTCTCCAGGCCAATTGCTGCCGGCGGCGGCGTTGGCGTGGATCGTCGTATGCGCACCGGCCGCTGCCGGGCCTCTGTACGATGCGGTTCAGGAACAGCAGGTAGAGCAGGTCGAGGGATTGCTTCGTGATGGAGCCGACGCCAACGGCCCGGACAAGAATGGCTGGACCCCACTGCACCTGGCGGCCTCGAATGCCAACGCGAAGCTGGCCGGATTGCTTCTGAGTAGCGGCGCCGACGTGAACGCGACGACTAACGAGGGCAGGACTGCTCTGCACAATGCTTCCTACCTGGGACACGTCGAGGTCGTCAAGCTTCTTCTGGGTCACGGCGCAGACGCGAATGTCGCCAGTCGTCACGGGTTGACGCCGCTCGCCCTGGCTCATCGCAAGGGACATATCGCCGTCGTGGATGCCCTGCGCCAAGGCGGTGCACGCGAGTTGACCACGAGCGAGATCGACCTTGGTGAGGCCGCCAACAGCATCGTCTGGACGAGCGTTGCCGCGAGCGATAACGGCACGCGCCTGGCGTATTCCACGATGGTCGGTTCGCGCTTTCAAATGGTGATCGATGGTGCGCCGGGTCCCGCGTACGACGCGGTTGCGCACGTCTCTTTCAGCCCGGACAGCTCGCGCGTCGCCTACGGGGCCAAACGTGACGATAAGTGGTTCGTGGTGGTGGATCAGGTGGAAGGCTCCGCCTACGACGTGATCGGTGAACTCAGTTTCAGTTCCGACGGCAAGCGCATCGTATACGGGGCCAAGCGCGGTAACGCTTGCTACGTGGTGCTCGATGGTGAGGAATCGGTGTCGTATAACGGTGTCGCCGAAGTGACGTTCAGCCCCGACGGCAAGCGTCTGGCCTATGCGGCCAAACGCGCCGGTGGTTGGATGGTTGTCGTCGACCGGTGGTCATCCAAGCGGTACGCCGGCGTGGGACACGATAGCTTTGGATTCAGTGCCGACAGCAGCAAGGCGGTGTGGGTCGCGAAGCATCGCGGCAAGTGGTCGGTCGTCGTGGATGGCATCGAGGGCAGGGGCTACGACGGCATCGCAGTCAGCAGCGTCAAACTCAGCCCCAGCGGCGACCGAGTCGCGTACGTTGCCAGGCGAGGCAAGAGGTATCAGGTGATCGTGAACGGCAAATCGGTGGGCAGGTATGACAAGGTCCACAGCATGAATCTCAGCCCGGACGGCAAGCGCGTCGGCTATGTGGCCCGGATCGGTGACCGCTGGGCGGTTATTCTGGATGGGCGCGACAAGGAAAGATACGACCTCATCGCGTCCGGTATGCCGTTATTCAGTCCCGACAGCACGCGTGTGGCCTATGCCGCGAAGAAGGGAGAAAAGTCAGTGATTGTGCTTGACGACCAGGAGATCGGCGAATACGAGGGTGTGGGAGTTGGGACGTTGGCCTTCAGCCCCGATTCCCGGCGTTTCGCTTATGCCGCCCTCATTCAGGGCCAGTGGAACGTGGTCGTCGACGGCGAATCGATCAATGCGCACGGTGGTCTGTTGTACGGCTTTACGCCCCGTTTTACGGATGACAGCAAACATGTCGTCTACGGCGTCGCGCGCCGCGGGAAGCAACTTATAGCCGTTGACGGCGTGGAGGCCAGCGAATGGGATGTGTTTCTGCGCGGCACCATGGCCGTCCTGAAAGGGTCGCATGCAGTCAGGACCGTCGCGTTGCGCGACTGGAGATTCTATTTCGTCGATGTGGAGATTCCCAACTAGCCAGAATTTCTCACGAGTTCCGCCGCTCGGTGGTGTAACGACCAGCGGTGTTGAGACTTGCGGCGGGGCCTTTGATGCTCGGCCGGTGACAGTGCGCGCACCAGAGAGGCTGGTTCGCTCGCTGGCTAGGACGCACACGCGATCCTCCGCAGGCGTAGCTGAATACTACGTCGAGGACGGATCGCACGGAGGACGAAGCCAACGAGCGAATCCGCCCGCTGGGCGGTGAAACTGGTGAGAAATTCTGGCTAGATCGTTTTGAATCCAAACATAGCGTCTTGAGCGTCCGCGAAACAAGTCTGGCGCGGAGGGCGAAGCAGGCGACCCCGCTGCGGGTCGTCGATGCAGCACGACAAAGCCAGACGCGGCTGTAGCCAGTTCAGGCCGCTATGTTTGGATTCAAACCGCTCTAAGCACAGCGAGTGCCGGACCAGTATCCGATGATTCTGGCGCGGCGGGTGACGCGGGCCGACTTTCCCGTGGCATCGGTCTTGACGTCATGAATCATCTCACCGCAATTCGGTCCCGGGACGGTCTGAGATCCATTGAGTCGTGCGGAACCGGTGAGGGCTGTCGCCGCTGCGGCAATGATAAAGGTGTGTGCGGCTCTTCGAGCAGTCTTCTTCATGAGGTTCGTCCCTCCTTAAGGAATTATGTCCCATTGGGCCGCCTGGTCAAGAGGTTTTGGCCACAACCCCGTTATTTTGGTCACATTGCGTGGCCCGGGCATGTTCCGCAAGCCAGAGAAAATAGCCCGACCCTGCCGGATGCAACGATCCGCGAATTCGGGGGAGCCAGGGACGAGCCAGGGATTGACCTTGACGAATCACGGGTCGTCGACCTCGCGGGTATCAGCCGATA
>CAUZBA010000151.1:0-7263 GCA_963577635.1 Phycisphaerae bacterium | reverse complement strand
CGGATCCATCTGGTCGATGCCCATGTTGGCGAACATGACCTGGGCCGCGGGTTTCGTCGTGATGTCGATCTCCACCTGCCGCTCGTCGAGGGCGCCGCTTCGAAGCTGGTCACGCAGCCGCTGCCGCGTGTGATCGCGGTGCTCGTCCGAGTCATCGCTTTCGATGTATCCACCGGCCACGGTGGTCGTCACGCCGACCGGCTCCGGTAGAAGGATCTGCATGAGTCGCTTCTCGGCCGCGGCGGCGGCCTTCTGCTCGACCTGCCGAGCCTGCTCGGCACGGGCCATGTTGACCGCCTGATCGACCAGGTCGCGCACCATCGATTCGACGTCGCGTCCGTGGTAGCCGACCTCCGTGAACTTGCTCGCCTCGACCTTGACAAAGGGGGCCCCGGTCAGGCTGGCCAGACGCCGGGCGATTTCGGTCTTGCCCACCCCGGTAGGTCCCATCATCACAATGTTCTTGGGATAGACCTCGGCGGCCATCGCCGGTTCCAATTGTTGCCGCCGCCAGCGGTTTCGAATCGCGACGGCCACGGCCCGTTTGGCCGCCATCTGGCCGATGATGTACCGGTCCAATTCGGCAACGATCTGGCTTGGGGTCAGGTTCTCCAAGATCCGCAACTTTCAATAGGTGAGGCACCGCACCGTGCGAACCCATGGTAGTGCCCCGGGCACGCAGGAGCCACTCCCACGTATTGGAGCGGTTTCACCTCGGCTGTAGCGTCCTGAGCGGGCTGCAACTGCTCCTGGCTTTGTTCCGCCAGTACTGGCGGACTTCGCCGACGCTCAAGTTACTACAGCCG
The DNA here is from genome assembly GCA_963577635.1 of Phycisphaerae bacterium. Taxonomy (GTDB): domain Bacteria; phylum Planctomycetota; class Phycisphaerae; order Phycisphaerales; family Phycisphaeraceae; genus CAUZBA01. Next base: position 6,457 of record CAUZBA010000151.1, on the reverse strand, counting down.
AGGCGAGAACGCTCTGTTCGGCGAACGACTGTGCGGGTTATACCGGATCGGTGACATGTTCCGGTCGATCCCGCACGCACCTTGCCCATGGATGATCCAGGGCCCTAAACCGCCGGAAAGGTTGCGTCGATCTTGCAGGTGACGCGCGGTCGATTCAGGGGCACGCAGGCCGTGGGTTGACGCGGTCCGCGAGCACGGCGTGCGGAGTCCGAAGTCCCTTTGGAGGCGGCGGAACACGCGATGGCATTCGGATGGAGCAAGAATGGCGTGTTGCCGATCGCGGTCGACTTCGGATTCGACAGCCTGAAACTGCTTCAAATCTCTCCGGGCTACCCGCCCCAGATGGTGGCCGCCGCCGCGGTTGCGGTTCCCGACGAAGCAAGAAACGACCCCGCAATGAGGCACGCAGCGTTCGCGGACGGATTGCGGCAGCTGCTGGCCGATCAGCCGTTCCAGGGGCGCCGTGCCATCTGTTCCATCCCCGCCTACCAGACGCTGGTTCAGAACCTGCAGATCGGCAAGGGAGAAAGCGAACAGGTCGAAGCACAGATCGACCTGCACTTGCGCCAGAGACTGAACGTCGACCCATCAAGAATGGTCGTGCGTTCATTCTGCGTCGGCGACAGCGGCGGCAACGGTTCGGCGAAACAGGAAGTCGTATGCATCGCGGCCTCGCGCGAGGTCGTGTTGCGGTACATAGAAATCGCCCGGCGGGCCAAGCTCGACGTGGTGGGCATGCACTGTGAGCCGCTGGCCATCCTTCAATCGTTTGCCTACCTCTACCAGCGCAAGGGCGACGAGATGCGCACGACGTGTTTCGTGGATATCGGGGCCGCGACCACCAAGGTCATCGTGGCCCACGGTGCCCAGATGGTGTTCGCCAAAACGATACACACCGCCGGCGATCAATTGTCACGTCAGATCGCAAAGGCACGCGGCATCGAGGCCGCCGAGGCACGCCGGCACCGCCGAGAAGGTGTCAGCGCCGTGGAGCGGAAGCAGCCGGTGGCCGCCGGCTGCGACGGTTCTGGTCGCGCGGCGCAGTCGCCGCGGTCGGACCTGACCGTGATCGATGCACCCGACGACGAGAAGTCGAATAATTCCCCTGCGCCCGACGTCACCGATGACGCGCTCGATTGCCTGATCGACGAGCTGCGCCTTTCCATCCGTTACCACCAGAGCGTCTTTCCGCATCGAACCATCGAGAAGATCGTGTTCCTCGGCGGCGAGTCGAGGCACGTGGAAACCTGCCAGAAGGTGGCCAAAGCACTGAGAATCGGTGCCCAGCTCGGCGACCCGCTCTCGCGGATGGCGCGACCACAGAACACCAGGGCCCCCACGGGAGTCAATCTGTGTGAGCCTCAGCCGGGATGGGCCGTGCCGATCGGACTTTGCCAGTGCGAAGCGAACATGTGAAACGGAAGCCGCAAGTCAAAAGTCGAAGCGAAGCGGAGACCCGCCGTGGCGGGTCAAAAGTCGATGGAGCAAGACTGAACGGTTCAGCAACAACGCTGCCACACGATCGCGACGTGCGACTCTGATCGGAACTGCCATGGAAAAAACCAGCTTCCTTCCCGAAGACTATCTGCAGAACCGGATCCACCGTCGGACCAATCTGAACTGCCTCACGCTGTTCGTCATCGTGATGGCGGGTATCGTCGGCGCGTTTCTCGTGACCAACCAGCAGCGCGTTGAGGTCCTACGCCAGCAGCTCCAGGTGGATGAGGACTTCGAGCAGGCCGCGACAAGGCTGGAGCAGCTCAAGAATCTTCAGGACCGCAAGCAGCGGATGCTCCAGAAGGCCAAGGTGACCGCGATGCTGCTGGAGCGCGTTCCGCGGAGCAACATCCTCGCAGAGCTGATCAACAACATGCCGGATCTCGTGTCGCTTGTGGACCTCGAACTCGAGACCAAAGTCGACAAGACACAACGGCACAAGCCGCGAACATCCCTGGAGGCGGCTAAACAGAACGCCCGCCGCGGCAGGACGCGGGGCAAGAAGGCAGATCGAGACGAAGGGCAAACGCCCCTGGTCGTCCCCACGCGGGTCATCATCACCCTGACCGGGACCGCGGCCACCGATGTCGACGTGGCCGACTACATGACGTCGCTGGGCCGCTCGCCTCTGTTCGAGATGGTCAACCTGCTGTTCAGTGAACAGATTCTGATCGACGACGAGCACGTGCGCAAGTTCAAAGTTGAAATGCTGCTGAATCAAGACCTCCCGATGAGTGACTTCGAACCAAAACTGGTCAAGCGCAACTTGCGCGGCGCGACGCTGTCTGACGCGCTGACCGGATTGCGCGAGCCCGACGGGGAGGATTCTCCACGAGTGGTGCCCGCGTCCACGGCCCCGGAATCGGTGAACCAAGGGGACTGATGCCATGCAATTCGGAATCCGAGAACTGATCTTCCTGCTTCTGCTCCTATCGTTGCCCGTGGCGGCCTACCTTTTTGTATTCGAACCAAGGACCGAGCAGATCCGCGACGCTCAGCGCGAGATCAATTCGAAGCGGCAGAAGCTTCAGGACCTCGAATCCGCCACCAGCCAGTTCAGCGACCTCGACGAGGAAATCGTGAAACTGTCCGGCGCCATCGAGATGTTCGAAGAAAAGCTGCCGGCTCGGCGCGAGGAGCAGGTGATCCTCCAGCAGGTGTGGGAGCTCGCCGCGCGTAACAGCCTGCTGCCCAAGAGCATCCGCCCGGACAAGCCGGTGCCCACCGCGCAATACGCGGAGCTTCCGATCAAGCTGGCCATCACGGGCAATTTCGACGGCTTCTACCGTTTCATGCTCGACCTGGAAAAGCTCAGCCGTATCACCCGATTACCGAAGCTCAAGCTAGTTCAGCTTCCCAAAACCCACGGCGACGTCGCCGTGCTCATGACCCTGAGCATCTTTTTCGAATCCCAGGACGACAACGCGTCACAGGGCCTGGGCGGATCACGACGGAGAGCGAGGCTATGACCACCAACCTGGATGACCCATCGGTGATGAACAACGGGGCCACGCCGCAGGACGACGGCGGATTCGACGGCGCCACCAAGACGACGCCTCTGATGGCCGGCGCCGGGTCGGCCAACCTTCCTGAGATCGATGATTTCGAGTCCGAGCCGGCCAGGAACGGACGGTCGCTGTTCAATCAGAGCACGATGTTGATTCTCCTCCTGCTGGGTGTCGCCGCCGCACTCATCTACACGATGCGGGTGAGCCAGGGTGAGATCAGTTCGACGGCATCGACGCTGGAGGCCGAAGCAAAGATCGATCAGGCGCTGGCGCGACTCACCAGCAGCCAGGACTTGCCCGAGGACGACCTGCTACGGTCGGAAAACCTGGACGAAATTTTTCGCGACACGGATCTGATCATTTCGATGTTCTCCAGTGACCTGACTAGCCAACAGGTGCCGATCGAGTATTTACAGTGCAACCCGTTCATCGTGACCCTGGCGAATTCGGATTCGGCGACCGAAATTCTGCCGGCGGCCCAGTACGGCGACCAACGGCGCAAGAAGGCTCAGCAGCGGATGCAGGAGTTGAACACGGAACTGGCCGGTCTGAAACTTCAGACCGTGATCATCGGCAACGTGAACGTCGCCGTCATCAACGACGACCTGTACCAGAAGAACCACGCGGTCGGCAGTTTCAAGGTGACGAAAATCATCAAGATGTCCGTGGACCTCGAAGCGGACGGTCAGACATTCAGTCTGTCCATGAGCCAATGACCCGCACCCCGACCGACCTCACGCCCGACGAATCGGCCGGCACGCCGCGGCAGGACGCGGTGCCTCCGCCGATCGAACCCAACGACGAATCGCTCAGCGACCTGTGGAGTCCCGAGGAGGACGTGATCTGCTCTGAGCGAGCCGGCGACCTGGGCGATGTGCTGCTGGAGTCCGGCGTCATCGACGCCGAGGTTCTCAGCACGGTGCGAACCGTGGTCGAGAAAACACCCGGCAAGACATTGGCCGAAGTGCTCTACGAGCAGAACGTAGACGAACCCGCCCTTCAGCAGGCGGTTGCCGAGCTTAATGGTCAGCCGTTCGAGCGAATCGAAATCAACGACCTGCGGCCGAGCAGGCACCTCGAGAAACTCGGCCTTGAGTTCTGCGAGCGCAACGGCGTCTTTCCACTGCGCGTCAGCGGCAGCCGCATGATCGTCGGGGTCACGCATCCGGACAATCTGATCATCATTGACGAAATCCAGCACAAGATCGGAATGTCCATCAAGCCGGTCGTCGTGTGCCGCTGCGACATCAGGGCCGCGGTCGAGGCGTTGAAGGAGGATCAGGACACCGAGGTGGACATCGACGAGATCATCGGAGGCATCGAAGAGGACGACGTCGAAGTCGTCGAGACCAAGGACGAGGAGGTCGACCTGGAAAAGATGGCCGGCGAGTCTCCGGTCATTCGATTCGTGAACTACCTGATCTTCAACGCGGTAAAGGATGGCGCCAGCGACATTCACATCGAGCCTCAGGAGCGAAAGCTTCAAGTCAGGTACCGCATCGACGGCGTGCTGTTCGAGGCCATGAACCCGCCGCTGCACATGCACGCGGCCATGATCTCGCGTCTTAAAATCATGGGGAATCTGGATATCTCGGAACGGCGCCTGCCGCAGGACGGCAGGATCCGGGCCATGGTGCACGGCCGCAAGCTCGATCTGCGCCTCTCCACGTTGCCCACCGCTCAGGGCGAAAAGGCGGTGCTGCGCATCCTCGACACGCGCTCGATTCAGGTGGACGTGGACGCCCTGGGAATGGACCAGGACTCGTTGCTGATGTGGAAGCACCAGATCACGCAGCCGCACGGGATCATTCTGGTGACGGGGCCCACCGGGTCGGGCAAGACGACGACGCTCTACGCCTCCCTGGGTCAGATGGACCGCAGCCGTCTGAATATCTCGACGGTTGAAGACCCGGTTGAATACCACCTCAACGGCGTCAACCAGACGCAGGTTCACGAAAAGATCTCGATGTCGTTCGCCGCGGCGTTGCGGGCACTACTACGCCAGGACCCGGATGTGATCATGGTCGGCGAGATCCGCGACGCGGAAACCGCCCGCATTGCGATCCAGGCGTCGTTGACCGGGCACCTGGTGCTTTCGACGCTGCACACCAATGACGCGCCCAGTTCGGTCACCCGCCTGATCAACATCGGCGTGGAACCGTACCTCATTGGCTCCTCGATCAACGTCTGCCTCGCCCAGCGGCTGGTGCGAAAGGTCTGCGACGACTGCAAAAAGCAGGTCAAGCCCGAAGACAACATCGCGGAGCATCTGGCCATGCACGGCATCGCGATCGACGAGGTCTGGAAGGGTGAAGGCTGCGACCGGTGCCGAAGCACGGGGTACGCCGGCCGGGTCGGCCTCTACGAGCTGCTCATACTGGACGATCACCTTCGCGACAAGATCGCATCGAATCCCAACGTGACCGAATTTCGCCGCATGTGCGTCGATCGCGGCATGGTCACCCTCCGTCAGGACGGCTTCCGGAAAGTCGGCCGCGGGCAGACGACGGTGGATGAAGTGCTGCGCGTGACGGAGAGTACGATTTAGGGAGAGGCACAAAGGCACGAAGGGGGGATCGCACGCAGAGTGCGAGCGACGCAACTGCGCCGGATAACAAACAATAAATAGTAACCTGGATTTCCCAGATACATTTCCGCAGTTGGCAGAACCGTAATGTGTTTGACCGTGTAAACCAAGTGTTTTCTTCACCTCAACCCCGCCCAAGCAGGAGCATCCAATGGGTGACGCACGCAAGGACGCGTTACGGGTCGAATTTGACAGCAGGATCAAGTTAGAGTTTCACGGTGCTGCTCTCACGAGCGATGCGATACTGGTCGCCTATCGCGAACTCGTCGAGGCGCTGGAACTGACGCAGATCGGCAGAGTCTTTCGCGATTCGCGCCGAGGCAAGAACACGCAACATGCGTTGATCGGATTGTTGCGGCAATCGGTGTACAGTCGTCTTGCAGGCTACGAGGACACGAACGACGCGGAACGGCTCGCGGTTGATCCTGTCATGCGTCAGGTGCTCGGAGGTCGGGCCAGAGATCGCCAGACCGCATCGACCAGTCAGATGGGTCGCTTCGAGACGGAGATTCTGACCACCCGTAAGAACCTGAAGTTCTTGATGGACTTGCCGGGAATGTGGATTGATCGCGTCCGTCAACACCGATCACTGGACAAGATGATCTTCGACCTGGACAGTTCGGTGAGCGAGACCTACGGACGGCAGGAAGGCTCGGCGTACAACGGCTATTTCGCATGCAACTGCTACCACCCGCTATTCTGTTTCAACCATTTGGGTGATTTGGAGCGCGTGTTGCTGCGGAACGGGAATGCGGCCAGCGCTGACCACTGGCTCGCGACGCTGGAGCCAGTGGTCGCCCGCTACCGCCATCTGGAAATCTCGAAGTACTTTCGTGGCGACGCGGCATTTGCCATCCCGGAGCTG
>CAUZBA010000150.1:0-7297 GCA_963577635.1 Phycisphaerae bacterium | reverse complement strand
GCATTCACATCCACATCGTTTGCCTTCAGAACCTCCAAGCATGTTCGCAGCATCGAGGCGTTGGGTTGCTCCTCGGTTTCCAGGGCCTTGATGGCTTGATCCACCATCAGGTCGTGGAGGTGCTGGAGCTTCTGGCGGCGTTCAGGAGACTCCTGGATCTGGCCATGGTCTGGCATGGCTGAAAATCCGTAATTGACTACATATATGCCAGTATGATACCGTATTCACACGTAAAAAGCCCCATGTTCTCGTAATGATGTCAATAAGCGATTTGGGGTCCCTTCATGGCACCCGCCGCCTGGACCTTGGATCAGACCCGAATCCTGACCCGCAACCAGGTCAAACGGGTGCTCGAGGAACTGGAATGACGCTCACGGAGGTACCGATCCACGCTGACCAACTTGGCCGTGTTCAGGCTGGCGACCTGTTGCGGTCTCAGGGTCAGCGAAATCAGCCAGCTGGAACTGAGGGACCTGAAACTCACCTCGGAACGCCCTCACATCCACGTCAGGAAAGGCGTGGGCAAAGGCGGCAAGGCTCGCAAGGTTCCCCTGTGGTGGGATGCAGGAACACTTGCGTTCCTTCAGCAGTTCATGGCTCGCAGAATTCAGGAAAAGGCCTCAGGGTCTTCTGCGGTCATCTGTAGCACGTCGGTGCAATCCTTCGGGAACCCCTTGGATCGCATGAATCTGAGCCGACGCTTCAAACAGGCGATCAAGGTGCTGAGGCCTGATTGCTGTTCATCGATCCTCGATGGTCGTCATAGCTTCGCCAGCATTGCACTGGCATCCGGCAGAACCCTTCCCGAGGTTCGCGACGCCTTAGGCCATCGCAACATCAGCACGACCAGTGTGTATCTGCATGCCCTTGATGACGGCACGGTGGGATCGATCTTTGAGTGACGCGGGGAAACCTGAGGGGGCCACGGGGGGAACACCGGATCTGCTTTCTCATCAAACGGGTGCTCGGAAATCTTCCCGGTAGGTCATCGCCTCACCGAGCGGTTAAGGATCTTCCAGTGCCGACCGCTCAATCGTTTGTGCGGGTAGCCCATCGGCTAATGCCATCTTCCCGGTGGATGTGGGATCAGCAGACTTGACCTGCCCCCGCGAGTGACACCGTGGAGGGCTAGGTTCGTACCGAGAGTCGTCCTCATGGCGTGCAGATCAACGACCCGCCCTTCGCCGTCAACCTTCGTGAGGAAGGTCGATTTCCGTCGGCTCTGCTGCTCGGCATCATTCTGCGCCTCTGAGATCCAAGAGCCCCGTGCCCGTTCCAGATCCTTGTAGAACGTCTGAATTGTCGGCATCGTCTTGAAAACCCGTTCCCCCGGCTCCGCATTCGCCGGTTTTGCGGCAGCCAATTCACCCACCGCCTGCCGATGTAGCGGGATTACATCCTCACGCTTTGCCTTCCCCACGTCGATTCGGACCCGCAGGGTGCCTTTGCTTAGGTCTAGGTCACTCCAAGTCAGCTCACGCAGCTCTTTCCGCCGAAGGCCAGTCAGTACAGCCATCAAATAGATCAATCGTCGAGACGCGAATCGCGCCCCGTGCCTTGAATCACAACGTGTTATGGGCGAACTCAGACGATCTAGCAGGACGCTGCAAAACTCGGTCGGCGAAAAAACGTGTACCTGAGATTTTCAAAAGTTTCGCCTTCAACGCGTTTGGACTCGATCTGCGAAGCGAGAGCGGTAGTTTCAAATTGGAGATTCTTGGGCGAACGCCAGAATCCGGGGTTTTGCAGCGTCCTGCTAGAGCGTTTCCATTCATGTCGTAGCGTTTTGAGCGTCGGCGAAGCAAGCCTGGCACGGAGGGCGAAGCAGGCGACCCCGCTGCGGGTCGTCGATGCAGCACGACAAAGCCAGACGCGGCTGCAGCCAGCTCAGGACGCTACGTCATGGATGAAACCGCTCCAAGTGTCAGTCAGCGAAGCTGAGTGTTGATGGTTTGCACGAGCGCGCCGAAGCGATACGATCCATCTGCTCCTCGCGTCGCCGATGATTGATACAGTCTGAGGTCGTTCAACCCGGAACGGCCGCGATGAGTCAATCGTCCACCCACCACGATTCTACGGTTTGAAGAGGCCACAACCCAAGGTGACTCACTCATGTCTCCCTCTAAAAAGACGGGACTCCTGGACAGGCTGAAAGCCGGCCCGGTCATCTGCGCCGAAGGCTACGTGTTCGAGCTCGAGCGGCGCGGCTACGTGCAGGCCGGGGCGTTCGTTCCCGAGGTCGTGGTCACGCATCCCGAAGCAGTCACTCAGCTGCACCGTGAGTTCCTGAACGCCGGTTCGGACATCATGGAAGCGCTGACCTATTACGCACACCGGGAGAAACTCAAGCTGATCGGTATGGAGGATCGCATCGAGCAGATCAACAACGCCGCGCTGAAATTGGCGCGTGAGGTCGCCGATGAAGGTGACGCCCTGGTTGCGGGCAACATCTGCAACACGAACGTTTACGAGCCCGGCGATAAGCGGTCTGAAACCGAAGTGCGCGGCATGCTCGAAGAGCAGGTGCGGTGGGCGGTCGACTTCGGCGTGGATCTCGTGATCGCCGAGACGTTCTCGTATTACGGAGAGGCGAAGATCGCCCTGGACGTCACGAGGCAAGCCAACGCGACGTCAGTGGTCACCCTCGCCGTTCACCGTGAGGGACTGCGGGACGGCGTCGACCCGGTCGAAGCCTGCCGGCGTCTGAAGGATCAGGGCGCGGATGTCGTCGGTCTGAACTGCGCTCGCGGGCCGGAGACGATGTGGCCGCTGATGGAGCCGATTCGCAGGGCGGTCGAGGGTCCCCTGGCAGTCCTGCCCGTGCCGTACCGGACCACGCCTGAAGAGCCGACGTTTCAATCGTTGACCGATGGCGGGTGCAACTGCATTCCTGACAACCGCCCCTTCCCGGCAGCGCTGGACGCACTTGCGTGCAATCGTTACGAGATCGCCGAGTTCGCCAGGAGAGCGCTGGACCTGGGATATGCCTACCAGGGCGTCTGCTGTGGTGCCGGGCCGCACCACATCCGCTCGATGGCGGAAGCCCTGGGCAAGAAACCGCCGGCCAGTACGTATTCGCCGGACATGTCGAAGCACTATTTGTTCGGAACCGACAAGCGCCTCAAGAAGCACAATCAGAAGTACGCCGACAGGCTGTGAGGAATATGGCACGCCAAACCAATGCCGCAGGACCGGCCATCCCGCAGAGTGTCAGGTTCCTGATTGTCGGTGCCGGGATCCATGGTCTCAGCACCGCTTACCACCTCGCCTTGCAGCTGAAGGCCCGCCGAAAGGGCAATGGGTCCGACATCCTCATTGTCGACAAGACGGGCATCGGGGCGGGCGCGTCCGGCATCGCGTGCGGGGTGATTCGCAACAACTACTTCCAGCCCGCCATGCGCGAGCTGATGGCCCACAGCGTGGCGATCTGGGAGAGCGACCCCGATGCCTACAGCTATCACCCCGTCGGCTACATGCAGATCAGTCCCGAGGTGATGCACCAGGATGCGAGAGCGATCTACGAGCAGCAGAAGGCCATCGGTTACGATTCACAATTCGTCGAAGGCGAAGCGGACTCGATGAAGTACATGAGGAGCCTCTTCGATGACTGGCAGGCCAGGGGGATCACGTCGGTCCTACACGAGAAGAGAGGCGGCTACGCCAACAACCGCGCCTCGCTGATCGGCTTGTCCAAAAAGGTCGAAGCCGAGGGCGTGACGATTCTGAGCGGGGTCTACGTGACCGACTTTCACCTCGAAGGAGGTGCCGTTCACGCAGTCGAGACCAACCGCGGCACGATCAAGCCGGGCCAGGTCGTGATCGGCGTAGGACCCTGGATCAAGACCGTGTGGGAAATGCTGGACCTGCCCCGGAAGATCACGGTTCGCGCGAACGGCAAGGAACACGATGACGTCCGCATGTGGAACTACTTCTGCCTGCAGGAAGGCACGCTCGGGGTGGATCCCGATATCCAGAGAACCAACGACGGCAGGATGCCACCGGTCGTGCACGTAGATACCGATGCGCCGCTTTATTCGGATCTGGATGGCAGGTTGATCACCGACAAGCTCTGGGGCCTGTATTACAAGCCCGACTTAAGCTTCGGCGGGGTGCAGGGCGGGGCCATGCCCTACAGGGTTCAGAAGGATCACGACACGCTGGGAATGGACCCCTACGGACCCTACTCTTCGCAGTTCGTGGTGGGAGAAGAATTCGTCGAGATGTGGTGTTCGGCCCTGGCATTCTGTCAGAAGCGATTCGAGGGCAAGCACGGGCTCTACCGTCGCGACGAGAGCTCCGGCGGTCTGGGCGCCATGGCCCCCGATAGCTTTCCGGTGTTCGATGTCTTTCACCAGAACTGCTACGTCATCGCCGATTCCAACCACGGCTACAAGATGCTGGGCGTCGGGAAGCTCGCGGCTCAGGAGCTGATGGGCGAGCCGAGCGCTCTGCTCGAGCCGTTCCGCTTCTCACGCTACGCCGAGGGGAAGCTTCACCCGGTGTCGAACAGCCCGTTTCCCTGGAGCTGACGGGGTGAGCGGTTGCTCAGGTCGCGGACCTCGGCCGGGCGGGACTTGATGACTCATCCGGTGCCGCCGACGAACGCGGCCCCGACGAGGTTCGGCTTGTTTCTTGGCGCGACGCATTCGAAAGAAAGTCGTTCGGGGGTGCGTGCTCGGCGTCGACGGCTTGCTCGGCACCGGCGGGAAGGTCGATGGTGTCCGTGATCAGGTGCGGCGCCGCGTCGATCTGCTCGGCGCCCATCAGGGTCGCGACACGCTCCAGCGTCGAGAGGATGAGCAGCCTCTCCCACTCCTCCAGCCGCTCCAGTTCTTGGCGGAAGCGGTCCTGGAGCAGGGAGGGAGCCTCGCCGAGGACCTGTTTCCCCTTGTCTGTGACCGACACGACAACCGCGCGGCGATCGGTCTCGCTGCGGATGCGGGTCACCAGGCCGCGCGTCTCGAGGCGGGTGAGAATCCCGGTCACCGTGGCCTGACTCAGGTACACCGCCCGCGCGACGGTGCTTGCCGACGTCGGCCCGAGCCGGCCCGCTTCCTGCAACGTCACCAGCTGCGGTCCGGTCAGACCGCAGACTTCCACGAGTCGCTTCGAATGCAGGTCGACGGCCCTCGTGATCTTGCGGACGGCCGCGACGATCTGCTGTTCCTGCGACAGAGTTTGACTCATGGGACGGCCTCGTGGGGATGAATCTCAGTCCTGGCGGCAAAGCCGCTCCAGCATACGGATGACAAGGCTCAGGATCACCGCCATGCAGGCAGCTGGAACCGCCCCCAAAAGTGTAAGCCGCGAGTCATTACGGGCGAGTCCGCGAGCGATGAAATCCCCCAGCCCGCCGGCACCGATGTAGGTGCAGAGCGTCGCGATGCCCACGGTCAGGACCGTGGCGGTCCGGATCCCGGCGATCATGACGGGCGCCGCCAGCGGCACCTCCACCATGCGCAGCCGCTGCCAGTCGGACATGCCGACTCCGTCGGCCGCCTGGATGGCTTGCGGAGGCACCCCGCGCAGGCCGACGAAGGTGTTCAGGACGATGGGCAGCAACGCGTACAGCACCAGGGCCGTGACGGCGGGTGTCGCCCCCAGCAGACCATAGATCGCGAAGAGAAAGGCAAGCATGGCGAGGCTAGGAATGGTCTGCACGACCTCCGTGAACACCAGCACGGGGGCCTGGGCCGCAGCCTTGCGATGGATGAAGACGCCCAGCGGGATCCCCAGCATCGTCGCGATCCCGACTCCCATGACTGTCAGGCCGAGATGTTCGAGGATCTTCTGACCCACTTCGCCGCGCCGCTCCACCGCGAGCGCCCAAACAGTCGCCTGACCGGACGCAGACGATCGACTTGCCGCATCACCGTCATCGACCGTCGACGCACCCGAACGCCCGTCAAGCCAGGCGCCCGCCACCGCGGCCGGATCCCGCTTGCGCACATCGACGGCGTGGTTCATCCGCCGCATGTCGTCGTCGGTGATCGTCCCCGCCAGGCCCGCAAGCGCCTCGCGAATCTCGGGGTGCCGGCGAAGCAGTTCGCCTCGCACGACCGGGGCCGCGTCGTAGGGAGGAAAGAACCGCTGGTCATCCTCGAGAACCTTCAGACCGAATTCGGCAATCCTTCCGTCCGTGGCGAAGGCGCAGATGACATCGACCGCGCCGTCGGCAACTGCCTTGTACATGAGACCGGGGTCGAGATCGACCGTGGATGCGAAGGTGAGGCCGTACGCCGTCCGCAGCCCCGGGTATCCGTCCGGGCGCTCCATGAACTCCGAGGTGAAACCGGCGCGCAGGTCGGACGCGTGGCTCGACAACTCGCCGACGGTCCGCCAGCCGTGCGCTTCGGCCTGATCGCCGCGGACACTGATCGCGTACGTGTTGTTGAAGCCCATCGGAGCCAGCCACTCGAGGTCCATGCGCTCGCGGTAGGCTTTCGCAACCGCGCGAAACGCGGCGCCCGAATCATGGATCACCTCCCGGGCGAGGACGTTGAGCAATGCCGTCCCCGTGTACTCCACGTAGACATCGAGCTGGCCGACCTTCAGCGCGGCGTGACAGATGTCGGTTCCGCCCAGCCCGAATCGGCGTTCGACGCGAAGCTCCGTGTGCCGTTCGATCAGCTGGGCGACGAGTTCGCCCAGGATCTCCTGCTCGGTGAAGTTCTTGCAGCCGATGCGGACGACGCCGGCCCCGGCGGCACCCCGAGCCCCGAAAACAAGGATGATCGCGAGTGCCGTCAGTCGGATCAAGTTGATGTTCCATCCTTCAGCAGCAATGACGCCTGCCTGACGGCGTGATCGAACAGCTCGGCCACGTACTCGGTCGCGGGATGGTTCAGCAGCTCGTCCTTCGTGCCGACCTGCTCCAGACTCCCCGCGTTCATGACCGCGATCCGGTCTCCCAGGCGAATCGCCTCGAACAGGTCGTGCGTGACGAAGACGACCGTCTTGCTCACGGTCTGCTTGATGCGCAGCAACTGCTGCTGCAGCTGGTCACGGGTCACCGCGTCCAGCGAGCCGAACGGCTCGTCCATGAGTAGGTACTTCGGATCTGCGGCCAGCGCCCGGGCGATGCCCACGCGCTGCTGCTGGCCACCCGACAATCGGCGCGGTCTACGGGAGGCGAACTGCGAAGGATCCAGGCCGACGAGCGTGAGTAGGTCGTGTGTGCGTCTGCGGCGCCGGTCCCGGCTCCAGCCGAGCAGCCGGGGCACGATCGCAACGTTCTCCGCGACTGATAGATGGGGGAAAAGTCCGATGTCCTGGAACACGTAGCCGATGGACCGTC
>CAUZBA010000149.1:0-7356 GCA_963577635.1 Phycisphaerae bacterium | reverse complement strand
AACCGAAAGCAGATTGATTCCCTGTCGTCGCGCAAAGCCTGGACGGTTGCCTGCGATCGAAAGAGATGCGCCGATTGACGCTGATGCACGATGCCGATAGTTTGCGACCGAGCGACGCTCAGCACGCGATGATGGGAACTGAACGGAGATCGAACATGACGCCACCCGATGGCCAGTCTGACCAGATTGCCACACTCTCGGACACCGATTGGAATTCGCTGACGCTCGGCGACCGCATTCGCCACCTCGAGGTGGAAGGCTATGTGGTGCTTCCCGGCATGCTCTCGGCCGATCGCGTGGCGCGGTTGAACGAGCAGTTGAAGCGGATCGACACCTCCGGTGCCGACTACACCGACAAGAAACAGGTCCACAACGACATTCAGTGGGTCGGCGGCGACATCACCGAATTGATCGCCAACCCGCCGATGATCGACTTCCTGACGCAGTTGTTCGGCGGCGACCCGATCATGATGACGTACGACTACTCGCGTTCCGAGGCGGGCTGCCCCGCGATCAATCTGCACGCGGACGGCCAGCCCTGGGGCACCAAGATCTTCGGTCCGGAACAGAGCTGCCCGCGGCTGGTGCGCGTGCTGTATTACCTGCAGGACCTGACACCGCAGCGGGCACCGTTTCGCGTCGTCCCCCGCTCTCACCTGAGCTTTCACAACGACGCCAACCCCTATCTGAGATACCGCGAGCACCCCGAACAGGTCATGGTCACGTGCAGCGCCGGTGACGCCTGCCTGATCAACCAGAACGTCTTTCACGGCAACTACCCGAACCGGACCGACGAAGCGCGGGAGATGCTGGGCATCGCCTACCGTCCGTCGTGGTCCGGCCCGTGCGACAGCGTCGAACCGTGGCCCTCGGAGCAGCTGGTCCTGGTATCACCCCAGGTGCGCGCCGTCCTCGGCGATCGCAACACGCGAATCTGGGATTACGACGGCGCCAACGTTCCAGATGATTTGGAATCGGAGGCGACCGGGATCAACCCGAGCCGGTGGGACCTGGCGTGAACGATTGCACGGGATGAACGCGCCCTGGTCCGCCGCTTTGTCATCTGTGTCATCACCTCCGCGGCTCGGGAAATGGAAGTTGGAAAGACGCCAAGCCTGTTTCGCAAGCGCGCGGCGCAAGCGGCAGAGGAACCCTGACGCGTGAGCCCCGCAACCATCGACTACCGTGACTGTGACCGCCAGATCTGGGAAGAGGAACTCGCGGACTTCGTTCCCGACCGCATCTTAGACGCGCACATCCACCTGTTCAATCGTGCGGATTTCAAAACGCTGCCGCCGGCATTCGCGGACCACGAGGACAACGATCTTTCGGATCTGAACGCCTGGGCCGAGGTCCTCTACCCGGGCCGGCGCGTGAACTACCTGATCCTCGGCTACCCGTCACCGCAGATCGATACGGCTCATCAGGTGCGTTTCGTGAAATCGCAGATCGAACAGATGCCGTCGATCCGACACAACCGCCTGGTGACGCCGTCCTGCGATATCGAGGACATCGAACGCGATCTGGAGCATCCGCAGATCGTCGGGCTGAAACCCTACCGCGTTTACTCCGTGACCGGCGATATCGCCCAGTGCCGCATCCACGACTTTCTCCCGCACGAGCAGATGGAGCTCGCCAACGAACGCGGCCTGTGGGTGACCATGCACCTGTCGCGTCATCACGGTAGCGCCGACCGGTACAACCTCGACGATCTGGAGGAATACACCACCAGGCGCTATCCGAACATCAAGTGGCTTCTCGCCCACTGCGCCCGCAGTTTCACCTACTGGGCGATCGAACACGCGGTCGAACGACTTCGCGACATGCCCAACATTCACTATGACACCTCCGCGGTGACCGACGTGCGCCCGTACATCACGCTCCTGACCAGGGAGGACACCCGGCGCATCTTCTGGGGCTCGGACGGCGTTGGCGCGGCGTTCTTCCACGGCTACTACGCCGCGATGGGCCGCGCCTGGCAACATTTCGACGCCGACAAGGCCGGCCTCAATTTCCCGCACTGCGACGGCCGACCCATTCTGTCGGTGTACGAGCAGATGATGTCGCTCAAGTTTGCGTCCCAAGTCGCTCAGCTCTCAAGAGACCAGATCGAGGGCATCTTCTGGCGCAACGCGACGGCGGCGCTGGGAATCGAATAATTGCGGAGTGCCGCCATTGATCATCGTTCGACTTTTAGGTCAGTCATGCAGTTTAATCATGTCGTTGTTGTGCCTGTGATCGCCGCGCGCCACAGTCGCGCCGCCGTGTTGCTGGTGTCCTGCGCGTGCGGTGTCGTGTTTCTCGGTGGCTGCAAGGCCGAAACCACGCCGAGACCGTTCGCGTCATCGCGCACGATGACGGCACGGCACACCGCGGATCCCGTCAACATCGACGGCGTGCTGGACGACCCGGTGTGGGGGCAGACACCCACGTACCAGCTCTTGCTCGGCGAGGATCGACTCGCCGAAGGAAACCGCCTCCGCGAGCGGGGTGAGGTTCGACTCGCTTGGGATGAACACCACTTCTACGCGGCCATCGAGTTTCACGACTCGGACATCGTGGCCGGCTACGACGTGAACCAGGTGCATCACTACCAGAAAGGCGACCTGGTGGAGTTGTTGCTCAAGCCCGAGCACCAGACGTGGCACTGGGAGCTATACGCGACACCCCGAAACAGAAAGACCAGCTTCTGGTGGCCGCAACAGGGAACCCTCACGGTGAGGAAGTGCGGACTGCGGATCGCGGCGCGGTGCCGGGGAACCCTCAACGATTCAAGCGACAAGGACAGATCCTGGACGGCTGAAATGGCCATGCCCGTCCGCGACCTGACGACCCAGGACCAGCCGTTCGGGCCCGGGTCGCAGTGGCGCATCCTGGTGTCCCGATACAACCACGAATCGACGCTGAGTTCACCCGAACTCAGCGCCGTTCCGCGGTTGTCCCGGACCGATTTTCAACTGACCGATGAGTTTGCGCCTCTGAAGCTGGTCGGCCAACCCGGCGCTGCTGCTGATTGACCGGTGAATCAGGAGCGACAGCCGCTTAACTTGAACTGATGCAGCAATACACGATTCGTCGCGCCGACCCGGAACCCGGCCTGGACGGGCAGTGGGAGAGTCCGGCCTGGCAACGGGCGCAAACGCTGCAATTGGCCCATTTCCACGAGCGCGGCGGCGACCATCGTCCGAACGTCAATGCCCGAATGCTCTACGACGACCGCGGCTTGTACCTGATCTTTCGTGTCGAGGATCGGTTCGTGCGCTGCGTGGCGACGAACCGCAACGGGTCGATATGCGCCGACAGCTGCGTCGAGTTCTTCACGGAGTCGGTCGCCGACCGCGGCTACTTCAACTTCGAAATCAACTGTGGCGGGACGCTGCTGCTGCACTACAACGCCCGGCCGGCTGCCATCAATTACGACCCGGTTGTCCTGGATGACGACCGCCTGGACCTTGTTCGGATCCACCACTCGATGCCGAAAGTCGTTGATCCCGAGATCAACGACCCGGTGACATGGTTCATCGAGATGTTCGCGCCCTACGAGCTGTTCGAGGCATTCGTCGGGCCCGTGCCTCGCGGGCCGGGCGCCGTGTGGCGGGGCAACTTCTACAAGTGTGGCGACGCGACGTCGCATCCCCACTGGGCGATGTGGCACGCGATTCCCGGACCGCTGGGGTTTCACCAGCCGGAACATTTCGCGCCGCTGATCTTCGCGGACTAGGCGACGACCGGCGAATGACCGGGGGATCGACGAGGTGACTGCCCGCTGGGCGACGCGAACCCCCGCATCAGGGTGTCTCGCGGAGCGTCCCCTGACAAGCTGGCTGCGACTCCAGCGTCAATCGCGCCGGACGGTGCTGGGTTTCGTCGTTCGCTATTCACTCGCGACGGCGCTCGTCGTCCCGGCTCGCAGGTTCAGGGCGGGCATCAGCTCGTTGGCGAACAACTCCATGCTGTGAAGCCAGCTTTTCTTGTCGTCCCAGTCGAAGCTCAACAGGATCAGCGTTCCGAAATCGCCGGTCTCCTCCCTCATCACCATCAGGCGGCGCAGCACCTCGTCCACGTCGCCGGCGATGATCTGCTCGGTCATGAGATAGTCCATGTTGCACTCGCTGTCCGGCATGTCCAGGTCGCGCTTCAGGATCTTGCGTCCCAGCCCCTTGTCGAATATCACGCTCACGTACTCGTACATCCCGCCCAACGAATTCGTCCGTGCCCGCTGTTGGGCTTCTTTGGTCGAATCGGCCAGGAAGATCGTCCGCGCAATGCTGAAGTCGGCGCGGTCGGGTGTGCGGCCGCTCTGCTCGGCGGCTTCGGCATAGGTGTTCCAGTGGTCCGCCACGACGTTCGCCGCAGCCATGCAGTGGGCGATCGGCCGGTACCCGTTGCGGCCGGCGAACCTCATGCTGGGGGAATTGCGGCTGGTGCCCGCCATCCAGACAGGCGGGTGCGGCTGCTGGTAAGGCTTGTGGATGTAGCCGACCAGCGTTTCTTCGTCCACGTGTTTCTCGAGATGGATGTTCCAGTACTTGCCGTCGATGTGGTACGGCGGGTCGGACGTCCAGAGCTTCACGATCATTTCCCACGATTCCTCGACCATCTCGGCACCATTCTTCATGTCAAGCCCGTACAGTTCGTGATCCGCGGTGACGCTGCCTGGCGCGATGCAGAGGTTGAGCCGCCCCTTGGAGAGGTGGTCGAGAAAAGCCAGGCGGCTGGCGACATGGGCCGGGTGGTGCTGGTTGAGGCAGACGGGCGCCGGGCCGAGACGAATGCGCGAGGTCTCGCCCAAGGCACGGGCGATGAAGATCTCGGGCGACACAATCGGCTCACGCTTCAGGGTGTGGTGCTCACCGATCCAGAACTCGCTGAACCCGAGCTCCTCGGCGCGGACGATGAGTTCAAGGTCTTCGTCGTATCCCACCGCGAGCGGTTTGTCCGCGTCGTGGAAGGGCATGATGAACATGCCATAATCGATGGGTTTCATGGCGCATGCTCCCGGTGCGGGTCGATCACGGGGAGAAATATCTTCCCGAACGTGCGGCATCAAAGTGTCTGCGGCGTCCTTCGCGGATGGTCAGTATACCCTCCCCACGAAGAGCCTGGAGTACGAGTTAACGTCCAGTTCGGACGTTCTCTGCCCGGGTTTTAGATCCAGCCATGCCCGCCGGACCGTTTGTTCGGTGATGCAGATCGGGTCCGCGTCGGCGATATCGAGATCCAGACGATTCAGGTCCAGGGTCGTTACACTGGGGCACAAAGAGCCCGGCGGCCTGGCCGGGTCGAGATCAAATGGGACGGCTTCAAGCGCGGCTGATCCGCTAAATGCCGGCCCGCAGGAATCGATCCATGCCCGAACCCATTGCGTTTCTCAACAGCCAGTCGATTCCGGTTTCGCAGGCGAAGATCAACATCTACGACTTGGGTATCATCCTCGGCGCCACGCTGACCGAGATGACGCGCACATTCAACCACGAGCCGTTTCGGCTGGACGATCACGTGGCCCGGCTTTTCCGGTCGCTGAAGGTCGCCGGATTTCCGATGCGCATCTCGCGCGAACAGTTAACGCAGCAGACGCACGTGCTCATCGAGGCGAACGCGAAGCTGATCGGCGACGAGCAGGATCTGGGCGTGGTGCATTTCGTCACGGCCGGCGAGTCGCCAGCGTACGCGGGACGGCCGGAACCAGACGGACCGACGACGTCGACGGTGTGCATCCATTCGTTTCCGATTCCGTTCGAGCAGTACCGCGACTACTTCAAGACGGGCGTTCACGTGGTGACGCCGGCGATCCGGCACGTGCCGCCGCAGTGCGTGGACCCGAAGATGAAGAACCGGTCACGCCTGCACTGGTACCTGGCGAACCGGCAGACGTACCACGTCGACCCGGACGCGTTCACGCTACTGCTGGATCTCGACGGCAACGTGACCGAGTGCGCTGGATCGAACTTCGTGATCGTCAAGGGCGACACGATCTATTCGCCGACCAGCAGGAACATTCTCCAGGGCATCAGCCTGCGAACCGTGCGCGAGCTGGCCCCGCAGATCGGCATGAAGTTCGTCGAGAAAGACCTCCAGCCGTACGACGTGGTCAACGCCGACGAAGCGTGGCTGCCGACGACGCCGTACTGCGTGGCCCCGTGCACGCGCATCAACACGACGCCGATCGGCACCGGCAGGCCCGGGCCGCGGCACGCGAAAATGATCGCCGCCTGGAACGACCTCGTGGGCCTGGACATTGTTCAGCAGATTATGGGCGAGCCGGCCAGGGTCTGACGGGCGCGGGCCGCTCTAATCTCACAGCGAGCAATGCGAGGAGATCGACCTTTTCGTGGTCGTCTTCGGATTCGAGCAGGCTGGTCATGGGCAGTTCGACGTGTACATGGTGATGTGGAAATAAAAGGAAATACAGTGTCTAAATTGACCGAACCGGACATCCTGGAACAGTTGAAGAAGATCGACACCCCGACGATTACCAACGTTGTGGCGACCTACCCGGACAATCCCCTTTGCCTGGGACTTTATAATCCGTGGACGGAGAACTGGTACACGGATCAGACGATCAAGTGCATGTATCCGGACCTGGGGCCCGTCGTTGGATACGCGGTGACGTGCGTCTTCGGATTGACTGACCCCAACTTTTCCCGTTTGACGTGGTTGGATGTCCTTGATGTGCTTGAGGCATCACCCAAGCCTACCGTCCTCGTATTCCAGCAGAAGTTCCCGCCGGAACTGGTCGGCAAGGTCGGTCTGGCCGGCGAGGTCATGACCACGGGGATGCAGGCGATGGGCTGTGTCGGTGCCGTGTCCAATGGGCCGTCGAGGGATATCGATGCGATTCGGTCAATGAAATTTCAATACCTGCTTAGTGGTGTCACGGCCGGGCACGGTCCAACGGCCGTTCATGCGGTGAACGTCCCGGTGTCGGTGGGTGGCATGGATGTATCGCCCGGTGAAATCGTTCACATGGACGAAAATGGGGCGTGCAAGTTCCCCGCAGAAAGCATCGAGGCAGTGCTGGCCAACGCAGAAGCAATGCTTGAAAGCGAAAAAATAATGACCACCGCCATGAAGAACGCCAGGGCAGCAGCTGAACTTCGCACCATCCTGGAGGGCCATACATACGCCAAGGGTGACGACAAGAATTGACTGAATCGAAACAGTCATCCAGAAAAAGGAACGGCCGGCATTGAGTTCACCTTCCCCCCGCTCTTTTCCCTTCCGAAACGCCGACACCTCGCCATCTCGGATCACGGATCGCGGATCGCGATGTCGGACACCAAAGACAAACTCCTGTTTACTCCCGGCCCGCTCACGACGAACTCGACCGTCAAGCAGGCCATGCTGCGCGACGTG
>CAUZBA010000148.1:0-7372 GCA_963577635.1 Phycisphaerae bacterium | reverse complement strand
AGAGCCTGGGTGATCACCGAAGCGACGGCGTAGCTCTTGGCGACCTCGACGGCGACGGCGACCTCGACGCGGTCGTCGCAAACTTCGGCCAGGGCAACCGAGTCTGGCTCAACGACGGGTCCGGCACCTTCTCCGACAGCGGCCAGAGCATGGGGGATCACAGCAGCTACGCCGTGGCCCTTGGCGATGTTGACGGCGACGGCGACCTCGACGCGGTCGTCGCAAACTTCGGCCAGGGCAACCGAGTCTGGCTCAACGACGGGTCCGGCACCTTCTCCGACAGCGGCCAGAGCATGGGGGATCACAACAGCTACGGCATGGCGCTTGGTGATCTGGACGGCGACGGCGACCTCGACGCGGTCGTCGCAAACTTCGGCCAGGGCAACCGCGTGTGGATCAATACACCAGTCGACCTTGCGGTGACCACAAGCGAGTCGATCGATCCGGTGCTCGCCGGTTCGGGCACCGGGAATCTGACCTATGTCGTGACAGTCGCCAACAACGGCCCCGATACCGCAACGGGTGTGAGTCTTAGCGAAGCACTGACACTGCCGTCGGGCGTCACGCTCGATTCGTTCACGGAAAGCGTGGGCATCTACAGTGGAGGCATCGACGGTACTTGGACGCTGGGCGACCTGCCCAACGGCACCAGCCAGACACTGACGCTTGTCCTGACCGTTGGCGCATCCGCGATTGGCGGCACGGACGTGATCACTCATGCGACGTCGGTATCGACTGTGAATGAGTGGGATACGAACGCGGGCAATGACAGTGATACAGAATCGACCTCGATCGTCGTCACGAATGATTTGGGCGACGCACCCGACACGTTCGGGACATTAGTGGCAAGCAATGGTGCGCGGCACTTCGACGACGGCCCGACACTGGGCCTGTCGCGTGACATTGACGCGGACGGCCAGCCGACGGCGACGGCCGACGGCGATGACCTTGACGGCACCAACGACGAGGACGGCGTCACCTTCCCGTCGGCGATCATCGCCGGCGATCTTTCCGCCGACGTGACGGTCAACGCAAGCGGCGTTGCGTTACTTGACGCGTGGGTCGACTTCAACGGCGACGGCACGTTCGCCGGTGCCAACGAGCAGATCTTCACTTCGCTACCGCTCTTAGCAGGTGACAACAACCTGACGTTCATGGTGCCCGCGGATGCGCAGCAGGGTACGACGTACAGTCGCTTCCGAGTGAGCACAGCCGGCGGACTCGCTCCGCGTGGCGCGGCTGCCGACGGCGAGGTGGAAGATCACCTGCTCACAATCGCGAGCCCTGCAGGCACGGGTACTTTCGTGGACAGTGGCCAGAGCCTGGGTGATCACCTCAGCACCGCCATGGCTCTTGGCGACCTGGACGGCGACGGCGACCTCGACGCGGTCGTCGCAAACGGCTACTACCAAGGCAACCGCGTGTGGATCAACGACGGCTCGGGCACCTTCACCGACAGCGGCCAGAGCCTGGGTGATCACCGAAGCGACGGCGTAGCTCTTGGCGACCTGGACGGCGACGGCGACCTCGACGCGGTCGTCGCAAACAGCTCCTCCCAGGGCAACCGCGTGTGGATCAACGACGGCTCGGGCAACTTCGCCGACAGCGGCCAGAGCCTGGGTGATCACCGAAGCTTCGATGTAGCGATTGGCGACGTGGACGGCGACGGCGACCTCGACGCCTTCGTCGCCAACAACAACCAGGGCAACCGCGTGTGGAAGAACGACGGATCGGGCAACTTCACGGACGGCGGCCAGGATCTGGGCAACCACGACAGCTACGGCGTGGCGCTCGGCGACCTGGACGGCGACGGCGACCTCGACGCCTTCGTTGCCAATCGCGGCGAGGGCAACATGGTCTGGCTGAACCAGGACCCACCGCAGGTCACCGAAGTCCTTGTCCACGGCAGCGGGTGGACGCAGCCTTTCCTCGACGAACTTGCCAACAACGCCTTGGGGACCGACGGCTACTCGATCCCTGTCGGAAGCGCAGATCAGCTCGACGCACTGTCGTGGTCGAACATCGATCAGATCCTGATCCGCTTCAGCGAGCAGGTCAACGTCGACCAGAGCGATCTGACACTCATCGGTGTCAACGTCGCCACGTATAGTTTCTCCAGCCTGACCACGGGGACCGGCCTGACCGGCGGCTTCGAGGCAGTCTGGACACTGGCCGTGCCCGTGGCGACCGACAAGCTGCGCATCAGGCTCGACGGTACGACGGGCGGTGCCGTTACCGACACGACCGGCAACGTTCTGGACGGCGAGTGGACGGACAGCGTCAGCACCTATCCCTCGGGTGACGACGTCCCCGGCGGTGACTTCGCGTTCCGCTTCAACGTCCTGCCCGCGGACTCCAACGGCGATGGCCTGATCACGTTGAACCCCGATGCGCAAGATCTAGTCAACGCGCTCGGCTCCTCCATCGGCGCGGGGAATTACTCGCCCCTGGTCGACTACAACGGTGATGGTCTGATCACGTTGAACCCCGATACGCAGACAATGCTGAACAACCTGGGCACAGCTCTGCCGGCGGGCAGCCCGAGTGCTCCGGCGACAGTATCGTCTTCGTCGGGTAGCAGCGAAACGTTTTCGTCAACAGCGTTGCCGCAAACCATAACCGTCTCCGACCAGACCGCCCCGCCCGTCGCTACGGGTGAACCGCCCACGCCGTCGGCGGTCGATGTCGTAGGAGTTGAAGATGCCGCGGTTGTCGACGACCGAGACGATCGAGTTGTTGACGTCCTGGCCACTGTCGATCCGTTGCGCTATCGCACTGCTCGCATTGGGCACCTTCGCGAGTTACCAGAGGGCAGTCTGATCGGGCTCGCCGGGAACGCGACCCTGGGTAACCGAGTCGCTCGACTGATACCCGTCGAATGGCTGATCGCGGCTCGCCAAATGCCACAAGGATTCAGAAACGTGTTCACGGTACCTCTGCACATGGGGGTTGCGAAATCATTCCTTGAAATTCGCGACGAGACCCAAAAGGCGGGATCAAGACGGTTATTCGAATAGATGCTGCCCATCCGCTGAGGCACCACAGATATTCAGAGGTGAAAGTTGCAAATAATGAATCGTTGGACCAGAACAGCGATGGCGCGTCACAAGACGTTGGACATGACGATGAGCCGCTACACGCACACGCTGACCGGCGATCTGATCGGAGCGATCGACGTGCTGGCGGCGCCGCCCGGTGACGGTGGTGACGGTGGTGACGATGCAACGGCGACTGAATCGGTCGCGCTGCCTGCGACCGGGACCGACGATGCCGCGATCGCCGACGCTGCCGCTGAGCTTGCACCTATGCTTGCACCTGAATCCGACTTTTCATGTCTTTCGATGGCTTCGGATGACGCAACGGACACCGACAGTGCATCGACTGACGAAGCGCGTAAGCCCGAGGATTTGACAGCACTTGACGGCGATTGTCACACTATGCGCACAGTTGCCGGTGTGGCGGAATTGGCAGACGCGACGGATTCAAAATCCGTTCCCGGTCACACGGGGTGTGGGTTCGAGTCCCTCCACCGGCATGATTGTTTGGGGTCGCAGCGGGTCGCACGTCGTCGCTATCCCTAGTCAAACGCAACTGCTTGCGCGAACCGGCCGAAGCGCTATCACTGTCGTCGATTCGCTCATCATCTTCGTGTGCGATCGCATCGGGTCGCATCGGTTCGTTCCCGTGTTGGTGGCACTTTGGGTGGCAGTGCGCGTCGTTCTCCGCAGCAGCGTCGTCGGTCCCTGTCGCCCGCAGATCGGCCGCATCATCAGCAGGGCTGTCGGAGTCGGGCAAGGGTCAAATGGGAAATATGAGATTGAAATCCCATCGTGTCACCTCTCCGCACGATGCGCGCATGAGGCCACACCATGAAGACGTTGCGGATCCTCGCCCATGAAGCTCCGCCCCCCCATCCACGAGGTTGCCGTCGAGCGCGACGTCCCCGCCACGATGCGCGACGGCACCGTCCTGCGCTCGGCGATCTTCCGTCCCGACGGCCCCGGACCGTTCCCCGTCCTGATCACACGCACGCCCTACGGAGCCGGGGACGAGGACTCGGAGAACCGGGCCCGGGAGCTAGCGGAGCGCGGCTACATCGCGGTGCGCTAGGACATCCGCGGCCGCCATGCGTCAGAGGGGACGTGGGGTAACGCCTACCTCGGCGAGCCGCACTGCGAGGTCGAGGACGGCTATGACTCGGTCCAGTGGGCCGCGGATCTGCCCGGCTCCAACGGGCGTGTCGGCACCTTCGGGATCTCCTACGGCGGCTGGACGATGTGGCCGGCCGCCGCGAGCCGCCCACCGGCGCTGCGCGCCATCTCGTCGGGCGCAGTAGCCAACGAGCCGCAGGACTACCACCTCAGCGGCATCTGGCGCCGCCTGCATCCTCATGCACGTCGCCGGCGTGCAATGCGACCTGCGCCGCCGCCACGGCGAGTCGGGCGGGCCGGTCACCTCAAGCTTCTTGCAGACCTGCGGGACCTTCAGTCCTCTTTCCAGTTCAACCTCCGCCTCCCTCATTTTTTGGATGATCTGCTCAGCGCCCTGCCGTTTCTTGGCCATGATCCTTGCCATTCCCTGAATGCGTCCATGCCGAATTCACTAACATTCGACATGGACTCGTTTCAGGGGGCAGGTCAGGTCCGGGGTTTCAGCGGAGCACCTGCTTTGAGCGACACCCTCATCCTGACCCGCTCCCGACGGTGGAGGACCGGCGTGATCGCTCTGAAGTCAACCCCGACCGCAGTTCGTTCACCTCGTCCGCCGCGTCATCATCGTCAGAACGAATCCAATCATGATCACCGACGTGGTCGGCTCCGGATGGTTAACCAGCGCCTGGATCTCCGCGGCCGCGAGCGCCCTTGCACCGAAATCGTTGTAGTGTTCGATATCGAACAGGAACTGGCCCGGGTTGCCGCCGACGCCCCAGCCGAGGTCCTCGGTCAGGCGGCGGCTGTTGAGCACCAGGACGTTCGCATCGGCGGCGGCGATCTGCTTCAGGGCGCCGGCGTACTGGTCGAATTCCTGATCCTGGGTCGCCGATCCGTTGGCTCGATACACCTCAGGGCTCACGATGATCTTCATGGTGATGTCGTTCAGCCAGTCCGGGCTGCGAATCAGGTGGATCAATT
This sequence comes from Phycisphaerae bacterium, assembly GCA_963577635.1. Taxonomy (GTDB): domain Bacteria; phylum Planctomycetota; class Phycisphaerae; order Phycisphaerales; family Phycisphaeraceae; genus CAUZBA01. Next base: position 2,240 of record CAUZBA010000148.1, on the reverse strand, counting down.
CCTCCACGTCATTCTTGTACTGGGCGGCGGTCTTGCCGGCACCCTTATAGGCGTCGTTGACCCCGGTATGAATCCAGATCGCGTCCCAATCCCCGTACGCATCGAGCATCGGTCCGGCGGCGGCGTGATTGTTGAGAAACGAGTTGGTGCGATATCCGCCCGCCGCAAAGCTGTGGACGACCACCCCATGCGGGTATGTCTCGTTCATGTAGCGAAAACCGAGAATGTCGGTGCGCTTGTTGTCGTCGGTCCCGAACACCTCGAGCTGCATGTACGATTTGCCGTTGAAATCCAGCGGTTCGGTGATGTGGCTCTTGACCTCGAAGGCAGCACTTTCCAACCCCAGCGACGAGGTTCCCTGCGTCGTCGCCGGGACGAAATACGAGATGTTGCTGCCGTCTTTGGGCAGGGCCTGATACTGAATTTCACCGCTGGAAGCGTTCGTCGCGGCGAATATCTCCGCTCTGACGATGCCGTCGGTGTTGAAATAGGTGCCTCCGGCCAGTTGGGCCCCGGAGGCAACGCTGTCGGCGTCGTGCTGAAGTATGGCGATCTGGCCCAGGGAATCGCCGGTGATGTTGACCAAGCCGTCCTGGGTGCTGTGCGACCTGACATTAATGCTGGGCAAAATCTGGTTGCTGTTCAGGCGCGTCGCATCCCCGAACGACGTCCCCCGCAACAGGTATTTGCCCGGAGGTGATCCTCCGCCGAAATTCGACGCGATCGCAATGGGGGTTTCGGGCGAGTTCTGGTATCGCTGATAGAACTCGAAGTTCAGACGAGGAACGTAGACGGCTCCTCCGCCGCCCGGAGCCGTTTCCTGTGAATCGCCCAGCATCGCGATGCGAACGGTTCGCGTTTCGGCATCGGTCCAGATCTGCTGAAATCGGCCTAGGTCATCGGCGTAGACGTAGTCGACCTGCGACCATGTCAGAAACTCACCACCCGCCGGCGACGTGCATGACAGCAGGAGCCCGACCCATACAGTGAATATCCCCCGGAAATTCCGGGGACGAAAGTGGGCAACCATGAACGCTCTCTCACGGTTCCTGATCTTTGCATGACCGAAACGCTTTCGAATGATAGCGGTGCCGAAAGGGTGACTCGGACCGGCGTGACCGTGGCCGGTCTGACGTCGAATCGGCCAGGGAAGGACCCGATCGAAACGACGGTTATAAACCACTTATATGCAAACTGTTACGATTTCACCAGGATGCGGTGAAATTTCTCATTGACTGGCCGCTCTGTATGTTGTATCACTCCTCGCCGGTAAATATGGAGCAAGAGAACAATCCCCAGACGACGTACAGCATTGTATCTGGGCGAAAATTGGGTGAGAACGAACAAACCCCGGAGGCGGGAAAGATGTATCTGAATCTGCAAAAAATCGTTGCCTCACTGCAGCCTTATCCTGCGTGGCGATGGCCAGGGCCATCACGGTCCTCGATTTCTGGGTCGCTGACGGCAACGGGACGACCGAGAACCACCTGATCAAGTACAACAGTGACAGGGGCATCACCTCCGTACAGTTGATCGGTTCCGGCTGGCCGAGCGACCTGATTCGCATCGGCACCGACATCTACGGAATCGACACGGCCTTCAAACAACTCTACACGCTGAACCCTGACACCGGGCAGACCACGTACCTCGGAAGCCCGACCGTATACGGTGGCCTCGGGGCCCTGGCGTACGACGCGGCCAACGACATTCTCTACTCCGTGGACTGGGATCCCGGGTCGGTCGGTTCCGACCTGATCACGTTCGACCGCACCACCGGCGCGGCGACCTTCGAACAGACGCTGATTATTTCTCCCCCATTCAATCATCTGCGGCACGTGCGCGGCCTGGCCTACAACACGGCCGACAACCTGCTCTACGCCTCGTCGGTGACGGTGGGCAACATCTATTCGGTCGATCCAGTGACGGGCGACGTCAACTACGTCACCACGCCGACCAACGATCTGGCCGGGATCTACGACGAGTTGACCTTCTTCAACGGCGACCTGTACGCACCCTACAGCTACTTTCAGAGTGGCAGTCAATGGGTCCAGATTCGCCTGATCGACCTTGCCACCGGGTTGACGACCGACTACGGGCCGCCGATCCAGGATGTTTCGGCTCACAGCCTGATCGTCAACAGCGTTCCCAGCGGTCCGATTCTGATCCCCGTTCCGGCCACCGCGTGGCTGGGCGTGGCGTTGCTCGGTGGTCTGAGCGCGGCCGGCGTCGTGCGGAAGCGG
>CAUZBA010000147.1:0-7412 GCA_963577635.1 Phycisphaerae bacterium | reverse complement strand
TCATTCCGCGACAGGCGCGGCTTCCTGCGCTGGCTCGCTCTGCTCGCTCGCCACCTCGGATTGCGAATTGACCGGCACGATCCCCTTCTTCTTGAGAACCAGCGCCTTGATCTCGACGAAAAGATCGCTGTTTTCCTTGAGAAACTGTTTGACGTTCTCCCGTCCCTGGCCCAGGCGCACCTCCCCGAAGTTGAACCACGCCCCACTCTTGCTGACAACTTCTTCGCCGACTGCGAGATCCAGCAGGTCGCCTGTCGTGCTGATGCCTTCGTCGTACATGATGTCGAACTCGCCGTCACGGAAGGGAGGGGCGATCTTGTTCTTGACCACGCGTCCCCGTGTCCGACTGCCGATGCTCTTCTCGGCGTCCTTGATCGCCCCGATGCGGCGTACATCGATCCGTATGGAGGAGTAGAACTTCAGTGCCCGTCCGCCCGGTGTGGTTTCGGGATTGCCGAACATGACGCCGATCTTCTCGCGGATCTGGTTGATGAAGATCACCGCACATCGGCTGCGGTTGATTGCCCCAGTGAGTTTCCGCAGGGCCTGACTCATCAATCGCGCCTGGAGACCCACGTGGGCATCGCCCATATCGCCTTCGATCTCCGCCTTAGGGATCAGTGCCGCCACCGAGTCGATCACGATGACGTCCACGGCGTTCGACCGAACGAGCATTTCGCAGATTTCGAGAGCCTGCTCCCCGGTATCCGGTTGGGAGACGAGCAGGTCCTCCAGGTTGATGCCGATGCGCCTTGCCCACGAAGGGTCCAGCGCATGTTCCGCGTCGATGAAGGCCGCAATGCCGCCCTCTTTCTGGGCATTGGCGGCCACGGAGAGGGCAAGTGTCGTCTTGCCCGACGATTCGGGGCCGAAGATCTCTGTGACGCGGCCACGCGGAATGCCGCGACCGCCCAGTGCCAGGTCGAGGCTGATCGCACCCGTGGAGATACCCGCCACGAAGGTGGCCGGATTGTCATCCAGGCGCATGATCGAGCCCTTGCCGTAGGCCTTCTCGATCTGCGTAACGGCTGATTCAAGGGCCTTCCCCCGGGCCGGGCTGCCATCCGGAGTCCCCAGAGGCGGCGATTCATTGGTGATCGGGCCCGTCGTGCGGCGGGGCATGGTTTGTCCTCTGGTTTTGGCGGGCGGCTTGGCGACCGTCTTTGATCCGTAGCGGCCGTTTCGGGGTGCCTCCTGCACTGCTGTTGCGGCCGACGAGGTGGACTTGACCATATTCGGACTCCTATTTCGTGTCAAAGTTGCGTGTCAAAGTTCGGTATTTGATAGGTTAACCTATGTTCGGGTTTTGTCAAGGTGGGAGTTGAAAAATTTCTGAGTGGTAGAAGGGAAGGCCCCATGCCGGCCGGCTTCGCCGTACTGGTAATCGAATCTAGTTCGGCGCGATTGGAGCAGGTGAGAACACAGTTCCCCCCTGCTCCGCCATCGCCAATCATGGCAGCGTACTGCGCGTTTGCGAGGACAAGTACCGCTTCGCTGAGCACGGGTACTAGCAGGACGCTGCAAAACCCCGGATTCTGGCGTTCGCCCAAGAATCCGGGGTTTTACAGCGTCCTGCTAGAGCGGTTTCACCCATGACGTAGCGTCCTGAGCTGGCTGCATCGGCGTCTGATGTTGTCGTGCTGCATCGACGACCCGCAGCGGGGTCGCCTGCTTCGCCGACGCCAAAAACGCTACGTTATGAGTAAAAACGCTCTAGCAGCGACTATCAATGCGACGACCCGCGCCTCGCAAGGGCACGGTAGAGACCTCGCGGCGGTAAATCAGGTTCCTGCCTCGCTACCTCTTCAGGTTGCGTATCCTCCAGCACCGCGGCGGCTGCCTGATAGCCGCTGCGGACGGCGCCCTCCATCGTCGCGGGCCAGCCGCTGCGACAGAAGTCACCGGCAAGGTAGAGGTTCGAGACAGTGCCGCGCGTCGGCGGGCGAATGGCGTCAACACCGGGTCCCGCCGAAAAGGTCGCTCGCTTCTCTTTGATGACCTGGGCATGGATCAGAATCGCATCGGCGGCGCCCGGCAGGAAGCGGCGAACTTCGGCAAGGGCCAGTGCCTGAATCCGGTCGCCGGGCAGGTTCACCAGATCGTGGGCGGCGCTGATGATGCCGTGGAGGTGGTGGACATCTTCGAAATGCTTCTGCCGCGACGTTGAACGAGGGAGCAGCCAGTCGCAGGCCTCGGCGGGCTGTTGCCCCTTGTTGAAGATCCACTGAAGAGGGCTGTCGGTCAGGATCAGGTGCGGCAGATCCATCACGGGCCGGTCCGGTTCGGCGGCGAACCAGAGATGAATGCCCAGGATCGGGCTAACTTCGAAGCGATCCAGTTTGGCAAGGCGAACATCGGCAGTCCGCAACGGCGTAGGGCAGAGCTTCACGAGTCGATCGAAGGGAACCGCGCTGATGAAGGCGTCGGCCGACACGCGACGGTCGCCCGTGACGCGCAGTGATTCGACCTGCCCGTTGCCAAAGTCGAAGGCCTCGGCGCCGGTCGACAACCTCAGGCGGCCGCCAGCCTCCTGCAGGACCTTCTCCGCCGCGTCGTACAACTGCACGAGCGGCACCGTGGGTAGACCCATCACGTAGGCGTCTTCGTGAGACAGAAAGGCTTCCTGAAACACCTGGATGGCAAGGTCGGCGGCGACGCGCTGCGGCTGTTCGTTCAGGGCGCTGATGATCACGACCGACCAGAACCTGTCGACCGCACCGCGTGGCTGGCCGTGCTCCGCGAGCCACTGTGCAAACGAGCGATCGTGCCAGTTCGCCCGGTCGCCCGGACCGAGGCGGATCATGGCCACCATGCCGCGGGCGATCGCTGCCTTCTCTGTAGCGCTCAGCAGGCCGAAGCGCATCAGCGAGGTGGTCAGGTGCAGGGGAGCCGGCAGATCGTCTGCCTCCAGCGTGTCGATCAGCGGTTCGCCTGCGCGGTCGAAGCCCGCAAAATAGAGGCGTCGATGCCACCGAATGCGATCGGCGACTCCAAGTTGCCCATACAGATGACGCAGATTCGTGCAGCACCCCATCAGGACATGTTGGCAGTTGTCGACCACCATTCCCGTGGCGGGATCAATGAAGCTCGTCGCCCTTCCTCCCAGGTGCTTGCGCGTTTCGACAAGGGTGACTGAGAGGCCCGCCTTCGCCAGCGTGACCGACGCCGCGATGCCCGCGAGGCCGCCGCCGATAACAACGACGGTGGGCGACGGTGACGTGAATGCCGCCGGTCGTCCCTGTTCGTGAATAGTTCCGGCCTGATGCATCGTCCTATCCCGCCGCGGACCCGCCACCTGGCACCCAACGGCGGCGCGCCGCGGTCACGGCGATCCACGCCTTCGACGGCGCGGACAGCCGAACCCGTTCACCCAGGACGCGCCTCGGATTGCGGGCGATCTTGTCCATCAATCGTCTGTAGATACGCATCATGGCCCAGCAGGTGGCGCGGCACGCCGGTTCGACGAAGGTTTCCAGGTCCACGGCCTTGAGGTAGTAGGACCGCGCACGCTCAATCTGAAACAGCATCAGCCGGTCGAATGATTCGTCGGCCGTCGCCGTCGAAAGACGATCCGGATCGAATCCGAACCGCTCGAAGTCCTCTTGCGGCAGATAAATGCGATCGCGCCTCGCGTCCTCAGACAGGTCGCGCAGAATGTTGGTCAACTGAAGGGCGACGCCGCGGTACGCCGCAAGCTTGAGGGTAGCCCCTCCGCCACGATAACCCCACACGCTCAGGCACACCTGGCCCACCGTGGCAGCGACCTTGTAGCAGTAGTCGTAGGTGTCTTCGAACGTCGCATACCGCTCGCCGCGCAGGTCGGCGCACTGACCATCCAGCATCGCGTGAAGGCACTGGACATCGATCGGATACCGCTGCATGACGTCCAGGAAAGCGGGCCACATCGCGGCGTGCTTCGGGTCGTCAGTGGGGACGCGCCGCGACCGCAGGGCCTCCTGCATTCTGTCGCGGAAGGCCTGGATCTGCTCGAGCCGATGGGTTTGGTCGCCTGGCGCGGTCGGCTCATCGGCAAGGTCGTCACAGGCCCGCATGAATCCATAGATCGCGTACAAGGCCGATCGCTGCGGCTGCGGTGTCAGGATCAGACCGTAATAAAAGTTGCGGGCCCGCCGGCGCGCCACCTGTCGGCAATGGGCGTAGGACTGTCGCAGCGCATCATTGATCGGCGGCACCGGCGCCGCGTGGACCTCGATCGGACTCGCTCGGCGGTGCGTCTCATTCATGGCGATCGCTGTCGCCACGCGATGCTGATCCGGAAAAATTCGTGAATCGTCCCATCACGGCGTGCAGCATCAAGCCGATTCGGCGGCCGCGGCTGAGTGTCGGGCGCCGCAGGAGCGTCTGGTAGTTCATTCGTTCGATCATGCTGAGGATTGTTTCTCCGCCGCGCGTGAACAGCTTCACGTCAACGCGCACGTCGGGCGACATCATTGGCCAGAGTTGGCGGCCGCGTGCGAACAGGGGCCAGGTACGCTGCGTCACGTCCTTGAGCGTAGAGCGGAACGCCGGCAGCAGGGCGCTGATGCCAACCGGTGGCAGCGAACCGCAGCATGCGGCATCGCCGCTGTCGGCGTCCGCTGCGGCCTTGACGGCGAGCACCATGACGTCGATGTCGAGCCGGTGGCGGTCGGCCACCTCCCGTGGCAGGTACACACGGTCACGCTCGACGATGTCACGGCGTACGTCCTGCCAGAAGTTGGCCAGTTGCAGGGCCGTACAGGTCGCGTCGCTCAGTTGTTGACGTTGTGTGTCGCGGTAGCCGCACACATATAGGACCAAGCGACCGACCGGATCGGCGCTGCGCCGGCAATAGTCGAGCAACCGATCCCAGGAATCGTATCGCGTCACCGTCTGATCCTGCACGAACGCGTCGATCAGGTCATCAAACGGCTTTCGCGGTATGTCGTGCTGCTCGATCGTCCGCTGCAAAGCCACGAACACGGGATGCCGGGGGCGCGCGTCGTAGCAGAAATCCAGTTCGCGCCGCCACCAGGATAGAAGTTCCAGGCTTTTCTGCGGATCACCGGTCTCGTCACCGAGGTCGTCGGCGCAGCGGCAGAAGGCGTAAATGTGGCGAAAGTCGTCGCGCAACCGCCGCGGAAGGAGCCACGAGACGACACTGAAGTTCTCATAGTGACGTTGCGCCAACTCTCGCGTGAAGCGCGTGGCCTGCTCGTAATCGAGCTGTTCGCAATTTTTCGGACCAAACGTTTCGAGCTGATCGAGGATGGCGGAAGGCATGAGGGAGGCGCACCGCGGGAAAGATTAGTATCGGACTGGAGATTGATGATATCACCTATAAGACCGTGCGTGAACACGCGCCATTGCCGGGACGAGGCACGAAGGCACGAAGGGGGAGTCGCGACTCGCGTCGCGACCGAAGAGCAAGTGACGAATCGCCTTGCCGATATGTGGTGAATCACCCGAGATTGAGGTACGTCAAACCGAAGCCCGAAGGCCTGCAATCCAGAGCGAAGCGCAGTTCTGTTCAATTTCCTTCCCCCCTTCGTGCCTAAGTGCCTTCGTGCCTCCGTGCCTTTCCCCTGCGTCCGATCGCTGCGTTATCAGCCTTCCCCTTGTGAATCCAATTACAACGTTTGTAACGCTTGCGCAATCAACTCACCGTGCTGCTACGCCGAGGAACATCCAATCGCTATTTCAACGCGGATGTGGGACGCCGCATGCGAATCGCACTCGATGCACGGACGGTTTATCGGGCCCGCCGGGGTTGCACGGTTTACGGCGTCGAAATCAACAAGCAGAAGCTGCACCGTCTTGCCGTCGGTCAATCGCCGGTTCGCAAACCTGGGCTTCAGCAGGCGCTCGGGGCCGCGATCACGGCAGGCAGATTCCGGGCCACGGACAACCTGTCCGATGCCGTCGCCGGGGCTGATCTGATCATGATCGCCGTGGGAACACCGGGCGACGACCACGGCAGCATCAATCTGGACGCGATCGACAGCGTCGTCAGACAACTGGCCACGATTTTTCGTGGTGATCGACGGCAACGCGTTGTGATGGTCCGCAGCACGGTGCCGCCGGGGACCGTAAGTGGGCGCATCACACCGGCGCTGCGGGCCGCGTCACCAACGGTTTGCGTTTGCCATCATCCGGAGTTCCTGCGCGAGGGAAGCGGCCTGTCCGATTCCCTTTCGCCCGCGATGATCGTGACCGGGTCACAGGCCGAGGACCGGCCGTACGTCGCCGCAATGCTGGACCGGCTGTACGCGGGCATCGACGCGCCTCGGATCTTCCTTGATCCGACCGACTCGGAGTTGCTGAAATACGCGTGCAACCTGTTCCACGCCGTGAAGATTGATTTCGCCAACGAGATGGCGACCCTGGCCGCGGCGGCCGGCGCCGACGGTGCTACGGTGATGCGTGGGCTGTGCGCGGATCAGCGGCTGAACATCTCGACCGCCTACCTGCAGCCGGGTTTCACGTTCGGCGGTTCCTGTCTGACCAAGGACACCCGGGCCCTGGTGCTCGAAGCGCAGCGCCACGGACTCGATCTGCCGTTGACCCAATCGGTGCTCGAGAGCAACCGGTCGCACCTGCAGCGACAGACCGAGCACGTGCTGCGGCAGTGCAGCGGGCGACGGACGCTGCTGATCGGTCTGAGCTTCAAGGCCGGGACGGACGATCTTCGCGAAAGCCCGATGCTCCGCCTGGCCGAATCGCTTCTGCCGGCCGGCGTGGCCCTGACCATCTTTGATCCGGACCTCTGCGGGCACGACCTGGTCGGCGCCAACGCGCGACACCTTACAGGAACATTTGCCGCACCTGGGCATGATCCTTCGCGAACGGCTGGACAGCGCCCTGGGGTATGCCGAAATCGTCGTCGTGGCCAAGACGATCGAGGACCTCGACCTCACGGGGAAAACGGTCATCGACCTGACCGGCAATGGCCTCGATCACGAACAACCGAACAGCTCCCGCCGGCAGGCGGCGGCCTAGCAGGACGCTGCAAAACTTGGTCGGCGCGAAAACGTGTACCTGAGATTTTCGAAAGTTTCGCCTTCAACGCGTTCGGACTCGATCTGCGAAGCGAGAGGGGTAGTTTCAGATTGGAGATTCTTGGGCGAATTCCAGAATCCGGGGTTTTGCAGCGTCCTGCTAGAGCGTTTTCATTCATGACGTAGCGTTTTGAGCGTCGGCGAAGCAAGCCTGGCACGGAGGGCGAAGCAGGCGACCCCACAGTGGGTCAGCGATGCAGTACGACAAAGTCAGGCGCGGCTGCAGCCAGCTCAGGACGCTACGTCATGGATGAAAACGCTCTAATACGCATCTCGATTAGTTCTCATGCACGATCCAGTCGGTTTTGCATAGAGATCGGAATCGATCCTCGTCGAGTTGGTTCCATGCGTGAGTGCTCGTGTTAAATAGATCGT
>CAUZBA010000146.1:0-7446 GCA_963577635.1 Phycisphaerae bacterium | reverse complement strand
CAGGTCCCCGTAGATCGGATCGATCAGTTTCTCGAACAGGGGATGGGTTCTGTCCACACGAGCGAGGCGCGCCGGCGCGGCATCCTTCGAAGCGACGATCCGATCGCCGACGCGCATGGGCAGCAGGCATCGCGACGTCCGCTCTGGATCGTGCATCGCGGTGTTGTAAAAGCCCAGATCGACCATCGGCCCCAGAAATATCACGAGCGACCCGCCATCGAGAACATGCCGCTCGAGCGCTCGCAGATCGGAGTCGGCCAGGGCCGGAACATCCGCCATGATGACGACGTCCGCGGCGGCGATCTCGGGCCCGAGGACATCGGTGGGTAGACGACGAGTCAGGCGCACCGATCGCGGAGCCGATGAGGCCAGGGCGTCGATCGCGTTGCCCAGATGAAACGCGGGCTGCAGTTGCTCGATGCGGTTCACACGCGCTTCGAGAAGAAGAACCCCGATCGAGGAGGACGCGTCGAGGTTCAGCCAATAGATATCGTCGTCGGGGAGGGCGTCTGCCGGCTCGATCTGGATCTTTGCCACCTGGCCGTTCAGTTTGACCTGCGGCGGAATGTCGAATTCGACGCTTGCGTGATCGCGGCCCTCGAAGCGGACGGATTTCGACACCGCGGGCATGCCGTTCAAACCGGCCACGCGCACGAGGCGCTGCTGCGTCCGGTGGCCGACGGCTCCGACCCGCACCCGCACGGCCCGACCCTGCGTGTCTTCGGACTCGATCAGCCGCGCGTCGGCGACCCAGGCGTTCTGCGCCTCGGCCGGTCCGACGTCGATCACGCTGACGCCCAGAGGTGCTTCGGTCTGCTTCACGAACCTGCTGATCGCGGCAGCCGACCAACTGCTGACATGGTGGTCGGTGACAAACGTCAACTCCACGGCGGATCCCCGGCGTCGCGCGTCGAGCATGGATCCAATCAGAGGCAGCGCCGACGACAGATCCGCGTCCGCGACGCCGGCCGAGGTCGCGAGCAGCTGCGGCACGTAGGGCCGCGGATCACCGACCAGCGGGCCGACACCACGGGCTTCTGATCCTGCAAGGACCACGGTGGTCCTCTGTCGAGCCACCGGGGTGGTGAGCATCTGCTCGACAACCCTCCGGGCCGTGTCGATCGGCCGCGAGCCGTCGGCTTGCGCATAGTTCATGCTTCGGCTGACGTCGACGATGATAAATCGTTCGGTCCCCGCCGGATTCCCCCGGCGCGAATAGACCGGCTTGGCCAGAGTCAGGATCAAGAGGGCAAGAAACGCCACCCGCATCGCCATCAGCAGCAGCCGGTGCCACTGGACGCGGCGCGAAAACCGGTGCCGGGTGGGGCGGAGCCAGCGCAGGCTGCTGAATGGCGTCTGCCTGACCTTCCTCGGCCTGAACAGGTGCACCAGAACGGGGATGCCGATCAGTCCCAGACCGAACAGGGCCGCGGGCGTGAGGAATCCGAACATGATCCGGGTCTCTTACTTCCGCAGACTCGCCCGCTTCTGGAGATACGTCCACAGCGCATGCTCGTACGGCCGACGCAGATCGAGTGTTTCGTAATCGATGCCGAATCCGCGAAGCTTCCTGCGGTACATGGTCTGCAGTTCCTGAGTTTGTTCTAGATAGCCGGTGCGCACGGTGGCCGGGTCCACCTCCATCTGCTCGCCGGTCTCCAGATCGTGAAACAACGTCGCGCCTTCGAACGTGAACTCCAACTCGGCGGGATCCTGCACGTGAAACACGATCACGTCGTGCCGGTGGCTACGCAGCAGACGGATCGATCGGAGCGTCGCCTCCGGGTCGTCGATCAGGTCGCTGACCAATACGACGAGGCTGCGCCGCTTCAGGACACCGAGGATCGACCGAAGCGAACCGGCGAGATCCGTCGTGCCCGTCGGGGGGTGCTGAATCATCGCCCGCATGATCTGGTTCAAGTGCGATCCGCGGCACCGCGGCGGAACAAGCAATCCGGGTTTCGCGCCGAGCAGGGCCAGGCCCACGGCGTCCTGCTGCTTCAACATCAGGTACGCGAGGCACGATGCCAGCAGACAGCCGTAGTCCCATTTGGTCATGCCAACGGTCCCGAACGCCATCGATGCCGATCGATCGAGCAGGATCTGGCAGCGGAGATTCGTCTCCTGCTCGTAACGTTTGATGTAGTAATGATCCGTCCGCGCCAGCAGCGTCCAGTCGAGGAATTTCAGGTCGTCGCCCGGCGCGTACTCGCGATGGTCCGCGAACTCGACAGAGAATCCGTGGAAGGGACTGTTGTGCAGTCCGTGTATGAAACCTTCCACGATGCGCCTGGCAATCAAGGGGGTCAGCCCGAAGCGGGCAAGCGCCGTCGGATCCAGATAGCGATTCGGCCCGGATGGCCGCAAGACTTCGGTGGTCACCCTGGCGTTGGCACGATCGCCCGGCGACCGGCCTATCCACCGGCGTACCGGGCCGAGAACACCGGCGATCCATGATCCGGATTCATTCACCGGTTCGCTCGACCACGTGTTCCAGCAGGCGCTCGATAATCGCGTCGGCGGTCACACCTTCGGCTTCGGCGACGAAGCTGGGCAGGATGCGGTGACGCAGCACCGGCCGCGCCATTTGCCGCACGTCTTCGCACGACACGTTGATGCGGCCGGTCAGCGCCGCCCGTGACTTGGCGCAGAGCACCAGGGCCTGGCTGGCGCGCGGCCCGGCGCCCCAGCCCACCTGTTCGCGCACGAAGTCCGCCGAGTCGGGCTCGTTGGGGCGCGTGGCGCGGGCCAGGTCCACCGCGTACGCCGTGACGTGCGGTGAGACGGGAATGCTCCGCACGACCTTCTGATAGGAAAGCAACTGCGCGCGATCGCAGGCGGTCGCCACCTCGTGCGATTCGTTCGTCGTGGTGCGATCGACGATCTGCTGCTCCTGCTCGGCGGTGGGGTACCCGATCATCGTGTTGAGCAGGAACCGGTCTTTCTGCGCTTCCGGCAGCGGGTAGGTGCCTTCCTGATCGATCGGATTCTGCGTGGCCAGCACGAAGAACGGCGGTGCCAGCTCGTAGGTCTTGCCCCCGGCGGTCACCTCTTTCTCCTGCATCGCCTGCAGCAGGGCGCTCTGTGTCTTCGGGGGCGTGCGGTTGATCTCGTCCGCGAGGACGACGTTCGTGAACACGGGACCGGGGACGAACACCGTCACGCGTTTCCCCGTCGTGTGATCCTCTTCAATGATGTTCATGCCCACGATGTCGGAAGGCATCAGGTCGGGCGTAAACTGTATCCGCTGAAAGTCCAGTGAAAGCATGCGCGCCAGCGTGTTGATCATCAACGTCTTGGCCAGGCCCGGCACGCCTTCCAGCAGGTTGTGCCCACCGGCGAAAATCGTGATCAGCAGTTCGTCGAGCACCTCGTCCTGGCCGACGATCACTTTGGCGAAACTCTCGCGCATGCGCAGACGGCACGCGCCCACTTCGGCGATCGAGTGTTCGATGTCCTCACTGGTCGTCGCGGTGATGGATTGTGTCGCCATGGATCGTTCACGCATCACCCCCGGGCCGGGTCGGTCCGGATCAATCATGCAACATTCGCGTCATTGCGCCAGGACATAGGTCATGACGTTGACAGTGATTCTCAGGGCGTCATCCGACACCACACCCTTGGCATAGGCATTGGATTCGCGGTTAAGCGAACCGAACAGATCGAACGGAGTGTACAGAACGCACGGACGACCGTCAACGAACAGCGCCTCGACGTGGGGAAATTCGAGACTCGGATCATCGCGCAGCGCCGCGGGCGTGTACGTCACCGAACCGATCGGGTTCCATCCCGACGCGAAGAGGGGATGCGAAGGCGGCAGGCGAATCAGTTCACCGTTCGGGAAGACCTTGGTCAACTCTCTGCGGAAAGCGATGTCGAACGGCTTGAAGCCGGCGGCGGAGGCGGCGAACAACGTCCCGCCGCGCAGAAGATAGCCGCGCAGGTTTCGCGCTTCATCTTCTGACCACTCGAAGTCGTAGTGCCCGGTCGCGAAGACCAGCGGGTAATGACCGATGCCGGGGTCGCTCAGATCCACGACGTTCGGCGAGAAATCCACGCCGATCCCGGTGTTGTCGATCAATCCCTCCATCACGCTGTTCTGCAATGCCGGGTTCACGTCCCAACTTCCCGAGTAACGCACCGCGGCGAATCGCACGACGTCTCCGCGACGGGTGCTCTGCCGGTAGACGGGAAACTCCTGGGCCAGGAACCGGCCGTACTCGGTGCTGCCCAGAACATAGGCGACAAGGTTCACCCCCAGGCGGATCGCCGATTCGCCCACGATGTGCCTGCCGGCCGGGTGGTACTTTGCGTTGCTCCACGCAGCTCCCAGCCCTGCCGGAACCAGGATGGCGGCGGCCCGGGTGCCGATGTCGATCGAGTACACCTCCGGCGGCCGCGTAAAGTGGACGCCGTTGATCAGCGTGAGGACCTCGTTGATCCGGTACCGGCTGTTGTAGATCGGGTGGTCCGGTGCCGCCTTGACGAACCGCTTGGAAGGAAGCACGCGGCGCATCTCGCGACCGACCGCCGCAGAAAATGCTTCGAGGCCGCGGGCCGCGTTGAAGATGATCGTGCCCCCGTCAACAAGAAACCGGCGCAGGTTTTCGACTTCTTCCTCCCGCAGGTTGAAATCGTAGTCGCCCGTCATGTAAAGGATGGGAATGTCGACAGGATCGAACCCGCGCGAGGCCAGCGGCGCCACGGCGTACTGGTAGTTGTTCCCGTCGGCGAGCCGGCGGTTCGTGTGCCTTGTCAACTCGTATCCGTCTTTCTTGAAACTCTCCCACTGCTCGAACACCTGGACTCTGCCGTCGGGATAGACGTACTTGAGCTTCTGCCCGTACTTCACCTTGTACATCACGGTCAGCGTTGTCGGCGGCGGCGGCAGTCGTTCCTGGGTCTTGCGCATCGCCGGCCCGTACGAGGGCAACTCGGAAGTCTCGGAGCCAGCCGACTGGCCCCGCGGCGCCGACTTCATCGGCGGCGGCGGCTCGCTGTCCGCCGGGGGAAACGTCACCTCGAACTGCGCCATCGTCGCATCGGACGTGCACAGCGCAGCGCACCAGGCGATCAGCACGATCCAAGAGCGATCCTGCACCGCGAGACGCGATCGGTTGTGGCGACGCCAATTCAAGGCAGCGTGACCTCCAATGTCGGCGCGTCGTCTTCGAGATCCGGTCGGTACCAGCTTTCGTCCGGCTCGATCAGCTTCGAGACAAGCTGCGTCCGCGGCCCCGCCGGATCCTCGGCCGGCACCGACACGCGCAACTCGTAAAAAGGGGCGCTGACGATCGTGCCGTCCTGTTTCATTCGCCAGGAGCGCACGACAAGCGATCGCATCGTCCGCGGCGGAAGCGTCAACCCCTCGGTGTTGAGAAAGGCCGGCGCGTTCCGCACGTTTTCGTCGGCTCGTCCCTCCGGGACGCCCCCGGAAACCTCGGCCGTCCGGACGTCGACCTGCGTGTTGGCGGGCACGTCGCCGTTCACCTTTACGACCAGGTAATGCATCGCCTGCACCTGCCTCGACGTCGTACTCCTGCCGCGGCGGTTCGTGGACGCCTCGATCCCGTCGGGCGCAATATTGCAGTTCAGCAGCCCAACCTTCGCCTGGTCGACGCGCATCGGTACGCCTTTCTCGGGAAGATCCAGGACCCGGCAATTCGTGAACTGAATCGCGGTTGAGTAGTCAATGTGAAACGCGAGTTGCGATTCGGCGACCGTGGTGTTCTCGATCGCGCCACTCGTCAATTCCGCGTAGACGCCGGTCGGGCAGCGGATCAGCGTGTTGTCCCTGACCATGACATCTCGAGTCGTGAGGCTCAGGGCGGTGGTGCAGTCAGCCAGTTCGTTACCCACGACCGATGCGTCCATTCCGCCGTCGATGATGATGCCCTGGCCGTAACCCGCCGCGTGGTTGCCGTGCACCTGCGCCAGCTTGCACTTCTCGATGAGCAAGGCGTGACCCTCCTGCGGTCGCGGCGCCGCATCGAAACGGTTGCGGCGCACGACCGGCGTGTCGCACGCACGCAGCGTGAGCCGGCTGTGCCCGGTAAACCGGTTGCCGACGATGTTGACCCTCTCGCCGGCGCGCGAGCCCGTATTGTCGATCGATCGGGCTTCGATCATCACGTTCGAAAGCATTGCACGGTGCAGATCGATCGCGGCACCACCATGGGCCGTCACCGACACGGCCACCGGCGCCGAATCGTCACCCCCGGCCGGATGCGGGATGGCGGCGATCGAAACGTTCTCGCTATCTTGCGGCAGCCCCGCGGCGCCATGGACCAGCAGCGCCGCGCCGTGACGCAATCGAACGGAACCGGGCCGGTCGGGGCCGGCCACGATGCGCAGCGCCAGCCGGGACTCGGGCCGACTCGCCGCGTCCATCCTGATCAGACCGTATGAATCGATCTCGCCGTCAACCGTGAGGCCGTGGGATCCTTCGGCGGCCGCAAAGGTCAGAACTCCCGTGGGATCGATATAAAGGTTGCCGCACGAGGGACGGTCCGTGTCGTTGACGTCAACCTCGACGACGTCGCCCATGGCAATGACCACCGAATCCTGCTGCGTCGGCACGCTTCCGCCATGCCAGGTTTCGGCGCTGGACCAGCGTCCGCCGCCGGTCGTATTGGAATGAATCTCGGCGCCCGGACAAGGCAACGCGAGGGCAAGGATCGCGCCGGGCAAAATAATGAACTGTGCAGGGGCGCGCCTCATTGCGGGTCCGCCCCCTCAATGAAGTGCCGAAGGGCGTCATTCTGCCCGTCGCTCACGTGCGAGATCTTCAAACCGTCGATCTCGATCAGCCCATAGCTGTTGCGGACTGTGACAGTCACCGATCCGTTTTGCGTTGGCGGTGCAGGCAGAGGCGTGGCAACCTTGTGCCACCGGCCGTACGTCTGATCCATTTCGATGCGCTGTTCGTGGATGCGGCCGCTCTGGCCATCGACTGCGATTTCGAGGCGGCGCCCACCCTTGTAGGGATGCCCCCGCCGCTCGCGATACCAGAGTTCGAGCCAGAGGGTCCCCTGGCTGGGCAGGCGGCGCAGGTGTTGAACCGGCAATGGCGTCGTGTCCCTTGATGCGCTGTAGATCAGGAACGTGTGTGGCCCGTCAATCCCCATGGACGGCACCACGTTGTGGCCCGCGCGTGGTTGAGCATCCGGCTCAAACCCGGTGGCCACAACCGAGAATAACCCGCCTGCACCGTCGTCCGATGCGCCGCTTGCCGCGCGAGCGTCAACGACCAGGCGAACTTTCCCGAGTTCCTGCTTCCGGTAGAAGTCAGGAAACGAGTCCTCAAGATCACCCAGCCACTTCTGCGCGCTCTTGTATCGACTCATGCGGTTGTACGTGTCGGCAATCCCCTGCATCGCGCGGGCGCGATAGCCCCGCCACTGGCGCAGTCGCAGCAGCACTTCATAGTGCCGCAGCGCACTTTCG
>CAUZBA010000145.1:0-7496 GCA_963577635.1 Phycisphaerae bacterium | reverse complement strand
CGAGTCGGGGATCCGTTCGCGTGACGACCTCGACCGTCTGATGGCGGCCGGTGTCTACCGTGTTCTTGTCGGCGAGCACCTCATGAAGCAGCCCGACGTTGGAGCGGCCCTTCGCGAGCTGATCTGTGGACCGGAGCGTTAGAACGGTTTAACTTTAACTGTAGCGTCCTGAGCTGGCTACGTCTGCGCCCGGCTTTGTCGTGCTGCATCGACGATGCACTGCGACATCGCCTGCTTCGCCCTCCGCGCCAGGCTTGCCTCGCCGACGCTCAAGACACTACACCCAAAGTTAAAATGCTCTAGCTGCCGCAACTCACCACCAGCCCGTCGAACGACAGAAACACGTGCTCCGGCAGGCGGGACTCCAGGTCCGCGTGGTGGATGTCGTGCGCGATGTGCGTCAGGTATGCGCGGCGGGGTTTGATCTGATCGATCTGTTCCAGGGCCTGGTCGACCGTGAAGTGGGTCGGGTGGTGGCGGTAGCGCAGGGCGTCGATCACCAGCACGTCGAGGTCTTCCAGCATCGGGTAGGTCTCGGGTGGAATACCCGAAACGTCGGTGCAGTAGGCGAGGGCTTCACCGTCGTGGTCGACGCGGAAGCCGAGAATCGGCAGCCGCCCGTGCAGAAGGCGCAGCGGTGTCCATCGCGCCGAATTCAGTTCCAGCGACCCGCCCGCGGCGATCGTCCGGGCGATGAGTTTCGCGACGAACAAAGGATTGTCGATCGCGTTCGGCTTGAAGATATAGCTGAAGATCTCCTTGAGCCTGCCGAAGGCGTACGCGTCGGCGTACAGGTCGATGGGGGCGTCCATGACGGCATTGAAGCGGCGCAGATCGTCGAGGCCGAAGATGTGGTCCGCGTGGGCGTGGGTGATCAGGACACCGTCGAGACGGTTGATGTCGTTGCGGATCATCTGAAGGCGCATTTCGGGGGCTGCGTCGATCAGGTATTGATGGCAGCCCTCCTGATCGTCTCGACGGTAGCGCACCAGGGCGCTCGGCCGCGTGCGCTGGTCTCGTGGGTCGTGCGACCGGCATACCTGGCAGTCACAGCCGATCATGGGCACGCCGGCGCTCGTGCCGGTTCCCAGGAATAGGAGCTCGAGGGACATGGGGGGATTGTAGAAGAGAGCGACGTCACGACGTAGCGACGGAGGGGTTGCGGGATGGGGCGTGCGTGATGGTCTCGGTCGGTGAACGTGGAATGCTGAACTGTTCCTTTTGCCGGAGGCTGGTGGCGGATCGGTCGGATTCGGACTAACATCAGGTACGGCCAGCGCGAAAAGGAATTTCCAATCATGGCACCCGATGGCTCACAGAACGGCAGCTCAGCCGCAGGCTACTGGGGCAATATCTGGAACACGCTTTACAGCATCGCCATCGGATTGCGGATCACGCTCAAGTACATGTTCATGAAGAGCGTGACGATCGATTACCCCTACGAAAAGCTGGCATTCGCTCCCCGTTACAGGGGGATTCACGAATTCGAACTGGATAAGTGCATCGCGTGCGACCTGTGCGCCAAGGCGTGCCCGGTGGACTGCATCTACATCGACAAATCCGGTGCGCGGAAGATCGACAAGAAAACGGGCAAGGTCGACCCCAAAGGCGGGGAGCTGATCCGCTACGCGATCGACTACCAGAAGTGCATGTTTTGCGCCCTGTGCACCGAACCGTGTCCCACCGAGTGCATCCACATGGGCAAGAACCACGACCTGTCGAGCTACTCACGGCAGGACATGATCGTGGAGTTCACCAGCCTCGATAAACAGGGATTGCGGACGCCCGTCCCGCTCTGGATGCAGCGTAACGCCGCCAAGGTGCCGTGGGTGGCGAAAGAAAAGCAGCGCGTCGAGGCCGGCGAGCTGGCGACGAGCGAGGCGGATATTCCCGAGGCGTGAATCGCGCAACGTGGCACACCGAGCCCCGCCGATTTGGATGGCACCTGGTTTGCTTGCTCTTGCGCTGCTCTGCGGATGGGCAGTGCCGGCCTGCGACGTTTCTCAGCCGCCCGTCGACGACACCGTTGAATGCCTCTACGAGGCGCAGCGTTCCGGCGTGGTTGTCGAAGGTCGCGGAATCGTCGAAAAGGTTCTGTCAGACGATCTCGAAGGTTCCAGGCATTAGAGTTTCATCGTGAGATTAGGTTCCAGCCATACGCTGCTGATCAGCCACAATATCGATCTCGCGCCACGGGTTGCACGGCTGGAGCGACTCGATGAAGTGACTTTCCGTGGACAGTATGAGTGGAACGCCAAAGGAGGCGTCCTGCACTGGACGCACCACGATCCGCAAGGGGAGCGCCCCGGAGGGTGGCTGCAGCACGAGGGGCGAACGTATCGTTGAGTGTGGAAAGCGCCACCTAGAGCGGTTTCATCCATGACGTAGCGTCCTGAGCTGGCTGCAGCGGCGCCTGACTTTGTGGTGCTGCATCGCCGACCCACTGCGGGGTCGCCTGCTCCGCCCTCCGTGCCAGGCTTACTTCGCCGACGCTCAAAACACCACGTCATGAATGAAAACGCTCTAGTTGCACGGCTTGCGTCGCTGCACCACGGATAGCAAATCTCAAACAGTAAACAGTAAACAGTAAACAATAAATATTTACTGTGTACTGTTTGTTATTTGTTATTGGGATGGTCACCCAATGTGGATCGGCTCGCCCCTCTTGCCATCGCCGCCAGGTGCAGGTCGTCGAGGCGATCCTGGCTGAGATATTCGAAGGCCAGGCCGGCGATCATCGCGGCGTTGTCGACACAGAGTTTCATCGGAGGCAGACAGACCTCGATCTTGCGTTGCATGCCGAGTTCCTCGACGCGGCGGCGTAGCAGCGAGTTGGCGCTGACGCCGCCGCCGATCAGGAGCGTCTGCGGTGCGCGGCCGCGCACCGCCATGGCGTCCAGGCCGCGCTGCAGCTTTGCCGTCAGGGCGTCGACGGCCGCTTCCTGGAAGGAGGCAGCCAGATCACACCGCTGCTGTGGCGACAGGTCGTCGGCGGATCTGCTGAAGCGCATCTGGTTGCCGCGGCCGCGAGGCGTGCCGCGGACGGTGTAGAGTAGCGCCGTCTTCAATCCGCTGAACGAAAAGTCGAGGTTGTCGTGCCCCAGCATCGCACGCGGAAAGCGGTGATGGGTCGGATCGCCATCTCTGGCTGCCCGGTCCAGGTGCGGCCCGCCCGGGTACCCCAGCCCCAGAATTACGGCAGCCTTGTCGTATGCCTCGCCAACGGCGTCGTCGATAGTGCGACCGAGCAACTCCAGCCGGGTGGGCGACGTCATGTCGTACAGGTTCGTGTGTCCACCGGAGACGACCAGCCCCAGCGCCGGGAATAGACTCTGCGAATCGGTCCGCCGCGGTTCGGGCACGTCATCAGTCGCCACCGCGCCGCCGTGGTCACCGTGCCGGGGACCGAGCTGCATCGTGGCGCCGTATAGGTGGGCGCAGACATGGTCCACACCGATCAATGGTTTTCCGGTCGCCCATGCAACGGCTTTCGCGGCGCTGACGCCGACCAAGAGCGAACCGATCAGGCCGGGGCGGTTGCCGACGGCGATGGCGTCGATCTGCTCGAAGGTGATTGCGGCGACCTGCAGCGCTTCGGTAACGACGGGACCGATCTTTTCCAGGTGGGCGCGGCTGGCGATCTCGGGCACCACGCCGCCGTAACGGGCGTGCAGGTCGTGCTGGGAGGCGATGATGCTGGAACGCACGTCGCGGCCGTCAACGACGATCGCGGCCGCAGTCTCATCACAGCTCGTTTCGATGCCAAGAATGACCGTCACGGCTCGGCGGGTGTGGTCGTCGGGGTCGACGTCGGGTCTGATCTCGGGGCCAGCGCATCGGGCGACGCGTCCGCGGGCCTGTTGGCGGTCGTGGGGACCGCGGATTTGATGGGCTGATCGTCAACCGACTCGGGCGGGAACACCGCCCCCTCCGCGTCCGCGACCGGCTCGCCTTCGCCTTCACCTCCGCCCTTTTTGTTCGCGTCGAGTTCCGCCAGTTCCTTTTCCAGTTCCTCGAGGTGTTCTCTGACCAGGTCTCGCCGGCGGGTCAACGAAGCGCGTTTGGCGCGGCGAATCAGCAGCTCTGCGCCGGATTCGCCCACGACCGGCCACTGATTCGTCTCCAGCCGGCCGAGCATCGCTCGCATCGCTGCAGCGAGTTGATGATCGGACAACTCGTCTTCGATCCACTGCGCCGTCACCACGGGCGCCGTACCGTCTTCCTGGCGCTGCTTGATGATCTCACCTTCGCGGCGGATTTCCATCATCTTCTTGATCTGGTCGTTGGTCATGGGCACGAAGTAGCCGTCTTCAGGATCGACGCCCCAGACGTCCTTGTCCTCGCGCCGGTGGATGTTGCGTCCGCTGGGCAGATAGTAGTAGGCATTGGTGATCTTCATCCCGCCCTGCATTTCCTGCTTGTTGTCGAGCAGCAGCTTGTAGTGCTGAACGCTGCCCTTGCCGTAGGTGCGCATGCCTATGAACCTGGCCCGCCCATTGTCGGCAAGCGCCCCGGTGACAATTTCAGCGGCCGAGGCGCTGACTTCGTTGGCCAGCACCACGAGCGGAATGTTGGGTACGACTGGATCCGTGCGCGATTTGTACTCCTTTTCGGCGATGGTGCGGCCCTTGACCGAGACGATCGGTTTGCCGCGTTCCAGAAACATGTCCGACACCGCCACGGCCGCCGAAAGCAGCCCGCCGGCGTTGAATCGAAGGTCGAGGATCAGGCCCCGGGCGTTTGCGTTCCTGAATTGTTCCAGAACGTCGCGCAAGTCGTCGACCGTGCGGTCCGTGAATTGCGTGATCCGGACGTAGCCGATCCGATTCTTCGGATCGAGCATCACGATCCAGCGCTGGTCGGCGTCGCGCCGAAACCCCTTGACCGTCTGTATGTTGATCTGGGCCCGGGTGATGGTGATCTGCTCCAGATCATCGGAGGGGTGGCGGACCTTGATGGTCACGTCGGTGTCCACCGGACCGGTCAATCGCTCGACGCACTCGGTGATCCTCATTCCCTTGGTGTCTTTGCCGTCGATCTCGATCACAATGTCGCCGGCCATGACGCCCGCCTTCCAGGCCGGGGACTCCTCCAGGGGCGAAACGATGCGCAGGCGCCGCTCCTCCTGCCGCTCCTCTTCGGCGTCGAGATCGACCATCGCCCCGATGCCGCTGAATGTCCCGTGCACGTGCTTGTCGAAACTATCGTTCTCTTCGGGCGTGAGGAAAGCCGTGTATGGATCGTTCAGCGAGTCGATCATGCCTCGCACGGCGGCCTCCACGAGTTCGGACTCGTCGGTCTCCTCGACGAATCCGTAGACGATCTCATGGCGCACGTCGGCGAGCAGTTCGAGTTGCTCGTAGATGCCGGCGTCTCGCCTTGCCAGCGTGACGCGCACGACCAGCACCATGGAGCAAAGCAGCAGGACGAGCAGCACGGCACTGAGTAGTCTTCGGTTCATGTATAAATTGTAGACGCTCGACGGCGTCTGAGGAAGCGTCATACGACTCATTGCGGGTTCAGGTCGACCTCGAAGAGCTGGACCTTGGGCACGACGATGTTCATGAACGGGATCTTGCGATCCTGTGTCGATCGGGCGACACGCCGGAAGCGCGGCCACGCCTCGAGCACCACCGTGCCCTGTTGGAGGTGGTCCATGTTGACCCTGGCGGGCAGACCCTGAAAGACCATGAGTCGGCCGGCGAGTGTGCGGAAGTATCGCGCGCTCGGGACGAGCACGGCGTCGTTGCCATGCCGCACCACGGAGACGTAGTCGGACGGCGGGCGTCCCGCGTGGCGAGCCCAGGATGCGATGTGGTCCCTGCTGTCGATGATCAGGATGTATCGAATGCCCAGCTTCCGACAAAGCTCAATCGCCTCGCCCTGGGATTCAGCCAGTAGCGGTTCGTGCCCCTCGGCGAAGCCGGGCACCTGGTTTCCGTGGGAGGTCAGGACCGCGGGGCGCTCGGCGTATCGCAGGATGTAGGGCCCGACGCACCAGCGTGCGAGCACGCCGTATTCGGGTTTGCCCTGCAGCATGAGCGGGTCCGACATGGGCGTGGAATTGACCCGGACCCAATCGAGCACCTCAACCAGGCTGTTGTCCACCGTCATCTGTCCTGCGGAATCGCGCCAATCCAATTGCCACGCGTGGAACATCGCCGCCACGAGCACGACGCCGCCGACGCCCCAGCGCGCGCCGCGCCGCGTGAGCCCCGCCAGCAACTCGGCGCAGATCAGCGCTTCGGCCAGGACGGCGAATGGAACGAATCGCTGCTGCACCGCGGCCATGGCCAGCGCCTGGGCCGAAAACAGCCATGGCCACAGTCGTGCGGCCACATCGCGGCGATGGTGCCACGCCACGAAGGCGAGCACCGTCGCCGCGGTCAGCAGCCACAGAGGGTCTGCGTACGCTGCCCACGATGAATCCCGCACCGCGAACGGACTGCGGAACTCGGCGATGATTGACAGCCAGGTGTCATTCTTGGAAAGAAAGGACGACCCGCCGATCATGGGTCTGATGGCGACCACGGCACAGGCCGACGCTGCCAATCCGGAGGCGACTCGAATCGCAACGGTTCTGGCAGCGAAGAGAAAAGTTCCGAATGCAGCGGCGGCGACCATCACCGCCTGTGACCATGTCAGGCTCAGAAAAGCGAGGCGGGGATCGACGTCGCGATTTCCCCAGATCACGAAATTGAGGGCCAGGAACGCGGCGGCGATGAGCATGCTGACGCCGAAAGACCGGCAGCGGCTGACATCGATCGCGCGCCGAAGCGCCATTCCCACCAGCCAGAACCCCCACGCGCCGAGGAAGACGACCAGGCCGACCCAGTAGGCCACGGTCAGGCCGATCAGTAACCCGCAAAGCACCTGACGGGTGATGGTGGGCCTTGCGATCGTTCGCGTCCCGCCGACGGCGCGGTTGACGGTCAGAAAGAAAGCGAACGCGACCAGGACCTCCAGCGCGTGGTGGTCGGCGTTGCCGAAACGGCTGTACATCCCCAGAGCGGGCAGAACCGCAAGGACCAGGCTCGCCACCAGCGCGGGGCCCCGGCCCCATCTCGGAGCCGTGTGGTTCCAGAACAGTCGGATCAGCGCGAGAACGATCAGCAGGGGAACCACGGCCAGAGTCAATTCGACGCCAAACCGGTCGCCGATCAGCCACGGGCCCCAGGACAGCAACACCAGCGTCTGGTCGTAGAAGGGGCTCCAGATCGGTTCGGCGCCGTGCGGATAAGCCAGCGCCGGATCGTACAGCGGCACGATGCCGTTGCTGTTCAACGCAGCCCAGACACGCCGGAAGTGATAACTGGAATCGGGGTCGAAAAAGTGGATGCGTCCGCGGCCGACGAGGGTCGATACGGATAGAAGACGTATCACGATGGCGACGGCGGCCGGAAGAAGCCACAGAAGCGCGCCCGCCCGCGACGATCTCGCTGCGAAATCAGTCAAGGGAATAGTTTAATCCATGGGAAGCAGAGCAGGGTTCATAC
>CAUZBA010000144.1:0-7515 GCA_963577635.1 Phycisphaerae bacterium | reverse complement strand
GTCCGAGGCCCTGGGGTCCATCGATGTGCAACCGGCCGACGACCTCGATGCGGTCTTCGACGCCGATCGCCGCGCCCGGGCATTCGTCAACCGTCTGGTGAATCGGACCGATAAACAGTCAATCGCCTCGTCGCTCCCGGTACGCTCCGACGGAGCCTCCAATCAAGGCGCTGGCACACACGCCCGTACTAACCTTAAGGGTCCGTAATCCAGCATGACGAACGTGTTGCCGAACCTGGAATCGATCTGGGCCTTTCCCGCGCTGGTCCTCGGCTTTTGCTTTATCATTTTCGTTCACGAGTTGGGGCACTTTCTCGTGGCCAAGTCGGTGGGCGTCAAGTGCCTGCAGTTCGCGATCGGCATGGGGCCGGCGATCGCCTGCTACCGCAGGGGCATCGGCTTCTCGGCGGGCTCGACCGAAGCTGAATATCAAAGACGGCTGGATGACGGCGCTGATCCGCAAAGCCTGGGCGAAACCGAATACAGGATCTGCTGGCTGCCCCTGGGCGGGTACGTCAAGATGCTGGGCCAGGACGACATGGATCCGGCGGACAGAAGCAGCGATCCGCGTTCCTTCACGTCGAAGCCGGCGTGGGCCCGGGCCTGCGTCCTTTCGGCCGGCGTGGTGATGAACATCATCTTCGGTGCCGTCTTCTTCATCATCGCGTTCATGGCGGGCGTGGCCTTTCCTCCGGCGGTAGCTGGTTACATCGCGCCGAACATGCCCGCCGGCACCACGTACGCCGAGGGTCACGAAAACGATGAGGCCTACAAGGGCCTGCGCATGGACGATCGCATTCTGAAAATCGACGGTGAGCCGATCAACGACTTCATGGACCTTGCCCTGAAAACCGCGCTGGCCAAGCGAGACCACAGGCTGCGCCTGCACATCGAGCGGCCGCACGACGACGGTCCGGCCGAGCGCCTCGACTACGTGATGCAGCCGCGAGAAAACACTGTCACGCAGCTGCTCGCCCTGGGAATCGGCAAACCCTGGTCGCTGACGATCGACAAGTATCCTCCCACGCTGGCGACCCTCCGCGAGGCGGGCGTGGAATCCGGGATGCAGTTGACCCATCTGGATGGCGAGCCGGTCACATCCTACGGCGTCTACCTGCGCCGAATGCAGGCCGCCCGCGGACGCCCTCTGGAACTGACATTCAACCACCCTGAGACGCTAAAAGGTGTAACGGTGCCGATCGGTGCTTCTGCGGGACTCGTTCTCGACGAAATATCGGGAAACAGCCACCTGCTCGGTCTGGTGCCCGCCGCTTTGGTGACCAAGATCGACGACGCGTACCCCGCAGGTGAGGCCGGCGTTCGTGCAGGCGACGTCATCGCCAAGATAGGATCCGTCGACTGGCCATCCACCGTGCAGGTCATGGAGGTGGTCCAGAATACGGGCCGCGAGCCGATTTCCATGACGCTGCTTCGAGATGAGCAACAGATTCAACTGAACGACATCTCAACAAAGAACGGACGGGTGGGGATCCTATTAGGTCACGCCCCGCTTCCGCTGGTCGCCTGCGTGCTGCCGGACACTCCCGCGGCCGCACTCGACCTGAGCAGCGGCTCACGTATCACGGATATCGCGGGCACCGCTGTTGAAAGCTTCGCCGACATGCAGCGGTTGCTGCAGGACATCGCGTCGGCCCACCCGGAGGGAACGACCATCACCGTCGGGGCCCGCGTCAACGTCAAGGGACAACCCGCCGAGCAGCGTAGCGTCACGATCGACGCGGCCACGGCCGCCAGCATTCAGGCGACCGATTGGGTCCAGCCGATCAGGGCATTCAAACTCGACCTGGTGGAGATCAAGGTCGGCGATCCGGTCGCCGCGACACGGCTGGGGATCGAAAAGACGCACCAGTCGATGCTGCAGGTCTACGTCACACTGGCGCGGCTGTTCCAGGGTACGATCAAACTGTCTCACCTGCGCGGTCCCGTCGGCATCGCCGACGCGGGCACGAAGATCGCCAAGCAGGGCTGGACGTATCTGATGTTTTTCCTGGGTTTGATCAGCGTCAATCTCGCGGTGATCAACTTCCTGCCCATCCCGATCGTCGACGGCGGCCACATCGTCTTTCTGATCATCGAAAAGCTCAAGGGAAGTCCGGTCAGCCCGCGAATTCAGGTGGCCGCCACCGTGGCGGGGCTGATCCTGATCGCCAGCATCATGCTGATCACGCTCTACTATGACATCCCGCGGTTGGTCGAAGGGTGGATGAGTTGACGTCCACACCTGTCAGATTCATGACTCGCGACCTGGGCGCATCGACCCACCGCCTCGCGCATCGACTCTCCCGGCGCTGACCGCCGACCAATCCCCTATACTGGCCCGCTTCAGTCGTACTTCCTGTGTGACGGGTATTAGTGTTGCGGATCCTGATTCCAATTCTGGCGATCGTGATCGGGGTCTTCTTCGTCGTCGCGATCCCCTCACTCAGTCGCGACAAGAAAACACAGCCGACCGACCAACCTCGCGAAGATTTCGCAGCCGAAAACTCCGCCGTCACGATGCAGAACTCGAAAACGGCTGAGGCCGCGCCGTCGCAGGACGACGGCGATGGCGGGCAACACGATCCCGCCGTCGCGCCGACCGCCGAAGCGGCCGAAGACGAATCGGTTTCCACACCGGCACATCTCACGAAGTTCGCACAGCTCACGCCGCAGCCGGTGTCGTCCGGGAAGGTCAGCCTGATCGGTTCACTCGCGCCCCATGCGGACTACCGGTTGCAGATCGGCATTACCCACGTGGGCGCCGGCGTCTACCTGCTTGGCCTGAGCGACTACAAGCAGACCGTCCTCGGGGACGATCCCTACCTGATCCAGGATCTGCGCGACGAGCAGCGGCAAAAGTTGAACCTGGAGTGGATGACCTATCCCTTCAGCGTGCGTGCCCTGACCGTCAACGGAACGCCCGTGCCGGTCAACGGAGCCGGCTGGCGGCGACTCGAGGGCAGCGAACGCGCCTTGGACGCTGCGTCCAAGGCGGTCTACGAGCTTGCCATCGTCGACCCGAACGCGGCCAACACGAAGGTGCTCAGCATTCGTCGAACGTTTTCACTTGAGAAGAACAGCCACGAGACGCGCGTCACGCAGGAACTGGTCAGCCACGTCGACACGCCGCTTCAGATCACCCTTGAGCAGAGCGCGCAGATGGATCTGCCACCGGACGCAACCACCTACATGGGCGACCGGCGCGTGGTCGTTTTCGGCTACTTCAATGCCGAGTACGACGCGAAGCGGAAGCACGTCTTCTCGGACGGAACGTTTCTGGCCCGATCAAAGTTGCTCGACCAGGCAACCGCCAGCTCCGGCGCCGCGCTGATCTGGCCGCGCGAAGACCTGCCCGCGGCCGCCGAAATGGCCTGGCTGGCGTCGGTCAATCGGTATTTCACCGTAGTCGTCCACCCGCTGATGCCGGAATCGGACACCGGTCGCCTGCCGTCACTGGAGGCACAATTCCCGGCCCCGAGCGTCGAGATCCACGGCCGAACCTCGGTGGCACCCGGCAGCGCTGATCCCCGCGTCCTGCTTTACGGCCTGCGCAGCCGTAGCGTCACCCTGGATCGGCGCGGCGCGACGGCGAACCTCGACTTCGGCTTCTACGCCGGGCCGCGCAAGCGAGAGCTCTTCTACGCAGAACCGTACAAGTCGTTGGAGGTCGGCGATCACCTGATCCTTTACTCGCTCGGCGGTATGTGCACCTTCTTCACATTTCAATGGCTCGCGAAGCTGCTACTGGGTTTCATGACCTTCATCCATTGGATCCTAGGGGACTGGGGTCTGGCAATCATCATTCTCGTGCTGTTGGTGCGGCTGGTCCTGCACCCGATCACAAAGATGTCGCAGATCCAGATCGCCAAGTTTCAGAAGCAGATGGCGTTGATGCAGCCCGAGATCGAGAAGCTGAAGAAAAAATACGGTGACAACCAGCAGAAGATCCAGCAGGAACAGATGAAGCTGTTCCGGGAAAAGGGCATCAACCCGATGAACATGCTCGGGTGCCTGCCCATGTTTCTTCAGATGCCCATCTGGATCGCCTTGTACGCGATGCTGTTCCTCGCCATCGAACTGCGCCACCAGCCCGCTTTTTACGGCGTGTTCCAGAAGATCGCCGGGCTGTTCCGAGACGAACCGTGGGTGTTCCTGGCGGACCTTTCCGACTCCGACAAGTTCATCCAGTTCGCCGAAGGCGGCTTCACCCTGCCCATCTGCGGCACATACATCCCCTACGCGATCAACCTGCTGCCCATCCTGATGGGCCTGTTCTTCTTCCTGCAGACCAAGCTGACCTCGGTGCCGGCGGCGACCGATCAGGCCCGCCAGCAGCAGCGGATCATGTCGATCATGATGGTCACCGTGTTCCCACTGATGCTCTACCCCGCTCCCAGCGGCCTGACGCTTTACATCATGTCGTCATCGCTGGCGGGCATGATAGACAGCCTCGTCGTCCGCAAGCACATCAAGCGGATGGAGGCCGACGGCACGCTGTTCAAAGCCCGCAAATCCAAGACCGGCGGAATCGTGCAGCGTTTTCAGAAAGCCATCGAACAGCGCCGCAACATGATGACCACACCGCGAAAGCTCAAAAACCGCAAGCCTCGCAAGTAGAACGTTTTCATTCATGTCGTAGCGTTTTGAGCGTCGGCGAATCAAGCCTGGCGCGGAGGGCGAAGCAGGCGACCCCGCAGCGGGTCGTCGATGCAACACGACAAAGTCGGGCGCAGATGCAGCCAACTCAGAATGCTACGAAAAGGATGAGACCTCTCTAATGACCGGCTCGGATGACACGATTGTGGCGGTCAGCTCGCCCCCGGGCCGGTCGGCACGTGGCGTGTTGCGCCTCAGCGGCCCACAATCCTTCGCCCTGCTCGATCGACTGGTGCACCATTCCGGTCGTGAACACGCGCCGGCCGATCGGTGGCCGGATCACCACCTCGTTCCCTGCCGCCTGCGATGGCGCGGCGCCGACACGATTCCTGTTCTTGCCGCACGATTCAAGGCACCACGAACGTACACCGGCCAGGACATGGCCGAGGTGCAGTGTCCGGGGAACCCCTCACTGCTGGATCGTCTGACCCGCACCATGATCGATGGTGCGGCACGCCCGGCCGAGCCGGGGGAGTTCACCTTTCGTGCGTTCATCGCCGGAAAGCTCGACCTGACCGCGGCCGAAGGCGTGGCCGCGACGATCACCGCCACCAGCGACGGCGAGTTGCAGGCCGCAACGCTTCTGCGCCGGGGTCAACTGGGTCGTGTTGCCGAAACGATCGTCAACGCCCTGGCCGACCAGCTTGCCCTCGTCGAAGCGGGCATCGACTTCACCGATCAGGAAGACGTCGTTCCCGTGACCGCCGACGACCTCGACGCGGCGCTTCGCGATGTTCGCGACGAACTGGGTGGCCTGCTGTCGCGCTGCCGGTCCTGGGGCGCCCTCGAAGCGCTGCCGCGCGTTGTTCTGAGCGGCGCACCGAGCACCGGCAAGAGCACGCTGTTCAACGCGCTGCTCAGCCGGCACCGTGCCGTGATCCACGCCCGCCCGGGCACGACGCGCGACGCCCTCGCCGAACCCCTTACGCTGCGTTCGGCCAGTGGCCGGTCGGTCGAGGTGATGCTCGTGGACCTTGCCGGGCTCGACGCACCCGAGGCCCTGCTGGATCGCGCCGCGCAGGACGCGGCACGGCGAGCCATTGAGCAAGCGGATCTGGTCATCGAGGTCGACGACGCACGCGCCGCTGTTCCCGCGTCCGACACGAAGACCACCGCCGCCACGCTGCGTGTCCGCAGCAAGGCGGACCTTTCCGGGCGCGCCGCGTACGGCGACCAGCTTCTAGTCAGCACCGTGACCGGTCAGGGCATGGATGACTTGCGACGGTCCATCGTCGACAGGATCGGCGATCGCGCCGTGAGCGTTTCGGCACAAATGCTGGCCCTTCAGCCGCGGCACGAGTCGGCACTGCGCACGGCGCTGCGGCACGTTGACGACGCCCGCCATCTCCTGGCCGCACCGCGGGGCCCGGCCGTCGCAGAATCCGAACTCGTCGCCGCCTCCGTGCGCGGCGCCCTGGACGAAATGGCCGGCCTCGGCGGACGCCTCACACCCGACGACGTCATCGGCCGCGTGTTCTCGAAGTTCTGCGTGGGAAAGTGAGACCCGGAAAGAAGCGACGAAGGGGGCCGAAAACAGCGGCACGGGTACCTCCCCACGCTCGTCACTCGACACTCAACCCCCATGCCAAAATCGTCAAAAGACCATTCACCCCGCATCCTCAACCGGCGAGCCCGGCACGAGTACCACATCCTCGAGACGCTCGAGACCGGAATCAGCCTGCTCGGCACCGAAGTCAAGGCCGTGCGCGACGGCCGGGTCTCCCTCGCCGAAGGCTTCGCGCGGATCGACCCGAAGGACATGAGCCTCTACCTGCACGACGTCGACATCGCCCGCTATTCCCACGGCGGCCCGCACCAGCACGAGCCCAAGCGGCCCCGGCGTCTGCTGGCCCACAAGAGCCAGATCGAGAAGATGCTCGGACTGACGACGGCCAAGGGCACCACGATCGTCCCCCTGGCGATGTACTTCCGGCGCGGCTGGGTGAAGGTCGAACTGGGCGTCGGCCGCGGCAAACGCCACTACGACAAGCGGCAGGATCTGAAAACGCGCGAAGCTCGCGAACAAGTGCAGCGTGCAATGACGCGGAAGCGCATCTAGAAGTACAACGGGGGAGTTGACAGGATCGACAGGATGGGAAGAGAGATCTACAGGATCGGAATTTTTGAGTGGGAAAATTAGAGAACAGAAAATCAGATCAGAGGAGAGTTGACAGGATTTACAGGATTGACAGGATCTCTTGAGAATCATGAGGATCGAAACTTTGTGTCATACCGGAGAGATGCGCCGGTCAGTCCCCACACCCACCCCCAATCCGATCCTGTTAATCATCCGATCTCATCCTGTTGATCCTGTCGAAATCCTACCGCATACCCGTCTTGTGCAATGTTAGTTTTCTGCCCTGCTTTCCTGCTCTTGCACCCGCTATACTCCTGACACCTCTGCCGCGATGAGACGCCAACCATGGCCCAACAGCAATCCACACCCGCCGCCGGCTTTCGCGTCCAGCAGGCCTGGTCCACGCCGATTTATTTTGCCACCTGGGACCGGGACGGGCAGGAAGCGCCGGGGATCATCGAGCACCTCTATGAACTGAAGAGCAGGGAAAGCGAATCGATTGCCAGCGGTGTGGCCCCCGGCGCCAAGCCGCTGCCGAGTATTTTCGAGAGCAAGTTCGATCTGTTTACTTCCCAGCTTGAGAGTACTGAGTTGTGAGGTCTGGGAGGTCAAGCAGCAAGGTTGATTCCTTCGGTTCTTGATAGATCAATCCGATCTCGCAGGAATTTCGTAAAGATTGTGGTTTTGGTCGAACTTGCGAGAAATTCGGGAAATGTGTTTCGCGGCGCGATGGCAGCGACCTGTTCAGAGGGGGCCAGTCCGGGACGAATCGTCCGAATCCA
>CAUZBA010000143.1:0-7540 GCA_963577635.1 Phycisphaerae bacterium | reverse complement strand
AGACGCTGCGTCCTCGTTCCATCGATTCCGAGATTTGATGAGCGAACGAATCGTGTATCGGTGATGCCCAGTTCGCCCGCCAGAGCGATGGTGAGGTCGATCGTCAATTCGCACAGCAGCTCGTCATGCCGCTCGTAGAAGGGCTTGAGCGTCGCAGCGATCCGGTCGAAATGGGCGCTGCGACCGTAGACCTGACTCAGGGTCGCCCAATGCTTTCGATTCCACGTCGTGTTCCAGTTGATGCGTACGTCGTTGATGGGCCGCGAATCGGCCACGGCGCTCTTGGCCAGCACCGGGATGGTCAACCATTGTGCGCCGTTCGGTCCTTTGATCCTGTTTCGATTCCGCCACCCGTGCTTGTCGTATTGCACGTCGTCGTAGAACACAAAGACGTCCGCGCGCTGAATCAGGTCGAAGTAACCCCGCCACGGAATGTAGGAGGGTTGTATGATGACGCCTGTCATGAATCAATCACTCCGACAGGCGGCATCGTTTCCGGACCATACGCAACCGGATGTCGACGGTGGACATTTCATTCATCGGCGTCACCCGTCGCCGACCTGCCACTGGAAGTCGCGGTCCGAATCACGTAGGTGGGCCGGTTCATCGTACGTTCGAACATCCGACCCAGGTATTCGCCGATCACTCCGAGTGAAAACAGCTGAACACCGCCAAAGATCGTGACGATGGATGCGAGAAACGGGAATCCGGGCGGACTGCCCTCGAACATGGTGCGGGCCAGAACGTAAACCATCAGACAGAATCCGAAGACGGTGAAGCAGAACCCGATCATGCTGGTCAATCGCAGCGGGAATGTCGTGTAGCTCGTGCAGATCAGCAGCAACTGATTGAATAATTTCAGCGGGCCATAGTTTGACGTCCCGGTGCGCCGCGGCTCCTGGCGGACGGTGACCGACGCGAAGCGGCTGGTGGTCCAACCGAGCAGGACGTCGAGCAGCAGCGTCGGGCTCTCAAACGGGATGAGCGATGGCCGCAGATCAGCGCGAATGGCCCGAAACGCATTGATGTCTCGGACATTTTTGTTGCCCGTCGCCTTGGCCACGAGCACCTTGGCGGTGCGCGACATGATGTTCCGCACCGCACCGTGCGAGAGTCGTTCGGGCACGCCGTACACGACGTCGTAACCTTCGTCGAGCTTGGCCAGCAGAAGGGGGACTTGGTCGGGAGGGTGCTGCAGGTCGTCATCCATCGTGACGATCCGCGTGAATCTGGCGGCCCGGATTCCACACAGCAAGGCATTGTGCTGGCCGTAGTTGCGCATCAGATCGATCCCGCGCACCCAGGGCAGGCGATCGGTCAGCTCGCAGATCACCTGCCAGCTTCGGTCACGGCTGCCGTCATTGACCAGGATCGCTTCGAACACGCGGCCGTCCGCGGCGTTCGCCGCCAGAACGGGTTCGAGACCTTCCATCAGGTCGGCTACCGAGAGTTCGCCGTTGAAGACGGGGACGACGACGCTGATCCCGTCAACTGGGTGCTGCGTCGATTCCATGATTCATCCGGTGGTCTCGATTCGCGGTGCGACCGGCTGCGAGATCTGCAAAACCGCGAACGCTTCGAATGCTGGCGAATGGTGGAGTCACCGTCGCGATTCCCATGTCACGGTCGGGTCATCGGTCCGGTCATGTGTCGGCGTGTCGCGGGCCGCGACGTGGTGTCCGAAATCAAACCACAGCATGAACGCATGGTATCATTCGAGGCTGCGGCCCGTAAACCTATCGTTCCGTGCGCGTCGTGTCAACCTTCCGCCGAAGCGGCGGTGAACGGGTTTCGGTATCCTGATGAACCCATCACCGTAGAGCGTTTTCAATCCGATCGTTGCGTTTTGAGCATCGGCGAAGCAAGGCTGGCGCGGAGGGCGAAGCAGGCGACCCCGCTGCGGGTCATCGATGCAGCACGACAAAGTCAGGCGCGGTTGCAGCCAGCTCAGGACGCTACGATTGGGTTGAAACCGCTCTAGATCGCAACCAGCTATGTCCGACAGCGTGCCGCATACGGATTTGATCGGCGACCCCGTGTACCGGGCCGATCCGGAAGGCATTTTCACCGCGCCGATTCCGGTGCGCCACCGCGAGGACGAATATGACGAGCAGTCGCTGAGCACGCTGTGGGACATGCAGGCCCGTCATTTCTGGTATCGCGGGCGGCATCGATTCGTCCTCGCCGCGGTGCGTGAACAATTGGCGCCACGAACGGCCGAGGTCAGCGGATTGAACGCGATCGACCTCGGTGGAGGCTGCGGCGGCTGGATCGACTACCTGCACGGGTGCAAATGCGGTCTCTTCGACGAGCTTGCCCTCGGCGATTCGTCTCCGGATGCCCTACGGTATGCAAAACCCCTGGTGGGACACTATGCGAATCGATATCGGGTGGACCTGACGAATCTTCAGTGGACGAATCGCTGGGACGTCATCTTCCTTCTCGACGTGATGGAACATGTCGAAGACGACCGATCCGCCCTGCTTCAGATTGCGAACGCCATGCGCCCGGGCGGGCTGCTGTTCACGACGACCCCGGCCCTTCAGTTTTTCTGGAGCTACAACGACGAGTGCGCGCAGCACAAGAGGCGATACGCCCGGCGCGGCCTGCGTCGCCTCGCCGATTCGTGTGGCCTGGAACTGGTCAAAGCTCGCTATTTCATGTTTCTTCTCAGCCCGCTTCTCTGGTTGAGCCGCCTGAGAAGGATCGACGTCTCGTCAATGACACGGGATGAGGTCAAGCAATTGATTGACAAGACGCACCGCGTCCCTGCGGCCCCGATCAACCGGGCGCTGACGGCGCTGTTCTGCGCCGAGTCGCCGTTGGGATTGCGTTGTGCGTTTCCATGGGGCACGTCTATTCTGGGTGTGTTCAGAAAGACGATCGGATGAGGCGACGTCAATTTACCGCGTACGGATCGTGGCTTGCAGTTGCCGTGCAAGTGATCGCAGCGCTCGCGATCTTCACGATGAATCATTGGGTGAGCCTTATCCGGCACGACGGCGACTACACGCCATTTTCGGCCGGCGACTCTATATCGTCGCTGGTCTTCGACGAAACCCATTGGTACGCGGTCGAGGCGCGCCGCTTCGCCCAGTCCGGCCATCTGCCCTGGAACCTGGACGTCGCCGACGTCGACGACCGTGTCCGCTCTCTTCCGTTGCTCAACGGCATGCTCGTCGGGTCGATCATTTTCCTGATGGGCAACCTGGAGGTGACGTGGATGGTGCTGCACGGCGTGCTGCCGGCACTGATGTGGCTGCTCATCTATCGGATGATCCGAACGTTCTCGGCCGGACCACTGTGGCCGTCGGCCGGCGCGTGGGTGACCACGGTGGTGTCCTTTGGCCCGCGCAATGCGCTGCTGCTGGCGTCGAACTCAACCATCCAGCCGATCGAAGTCACGCGGATCCCGGGCCCATCGATCACCACGCTGCTGCTGCTGCTCGCCGTCGTCCTGACGGCTGCCGCCCTGAGTCGCGGCGGACGGCTGCGCGTGACCGTTGCCGGCCTGGCCTGCGGTCTGCTCTTCTATTCCTATTACTTCAGTTGGATCAGCATGTTCGTCGGTCTGGCGGCGCTGCTGCTCGTATCGGTCGCAGCCCGCGCGGCGTGGATCGGTCGGTTGTTTGCCGTCGTATTGATCGGGTCCGCGGCGGGCAGTGGCCAGATCGGCATGACGCTGTGGAGCGTTGTCCACAGCGCCCCGACCGACATGATGGTCCGGGTCGGACACTTCAACCGAAGCGTGTGGCCCGGTGGGTTAATGCTGTTCGCTGTGTCGGCAGTCCTGCTGGTTGTCCTGACGATCGCGTCGCGACGGGCAGTGAGACAGCGGCCTTCCGAGCCCGCGACTCCACTGTTTCTGGCGATGGCGGCTGTGCTCGTCGGCGCGGGATTCGGATGCAATTTTCAGTTGTTGAGCGGTTACCAGGCGCAGCACGGTCACTTCGTGTCCCGCGTGATCGATCCTGTCGGGTGCATCATGGTGTTTGCCGCCCTGGCGTTTGTATTGCGACGACTTCCACGCGCAGGGCGGCGTGCCTGTGGGGCGGCCGCGGCGCTGGGAGCGGCAACGTGCGTCGGGCTGGGTGTCTACCGCCAGGTGCAGGTGGCCGTCGGAACCGGACACGATCACCGCGCCAGCTCGCCGCGAGTTGACATGGCACGGTGGCTCGGCACCAACATTTCACCGGACAGCGTCGTCGGCGCGTTCGACGGGCACCTCATCGCGCTCATGCCCGCGTTTACCGGCACGTGGACGTTCGCGCCTCTGGGCAATCGTACGACCGTGAGCGACCGTGAAATCCTCATGCGTTACCTGCTCGCCGCGTTTCTCGATGGGCGCGACCTGGACCGGGTCGGCGAGGAGCTGCTTGCCGAACGCGAGCACACCAATCGGTTGTGGCCCCAGCCGGTGTGGCGGCACTGGACGCGCCGCACGCTCGGCCCCGAACTGAGCGCCGCGCTGCCGAAAATGATTCAGGAAATGGATGCACACGCGGAGCTGACCGATCGTATGCTCGACTACTTCGTTCTGCAGAAGGATCAATCTCTCGACCGGCTCCGCAGCGTCTTTCCCTCCAGCGCGGTGGTCTACGCCAACGAGGCGTGGTCGGTCGTCGACGTCGGCTGCAGCAGCGTCGAGTGATTCTCATATCATGCCGACGACCCACCCTTGCGGTGGTGCATACAATGAAATTCCATGCGAGTCATTCACGTCATTCAATGGCTGGATCCAGCCCGGGGCGGTCCGCCCATCGTGGCCACTTCACTTGCAGCCGCTCAGGCCCAGCTCGGCGAATGGGTCGGAATCGTCAGCTACGACGTGAACGGTGAGGGTGATCACGACGCCAATCGCGTTCCGCCCGCAAGCGTGCCTAATTCGGAACTGATTCACGTGAGCCAGTTGCCGCCGCCCGGCTCAGTGGAGCGGCTGACGGCCAGTCGCGCCGGCAGGCACCTGGACCGGTTGATCAACCAGGGCGACGTGTTGCACCTTCACGGCGTGTGGGATCCACTCGTTCGCGGGGCCGCCGATGTCGCGAGGCGCCGACGCATTCCCTACGTCGTCACGCCCCACGGAATGCT
Source organism: Phycisphaerae bacterium (assembly GCA_963577635.1). Lineage (GTDB taxonomy): Bacteria > Planctomycetota > Phycisphaerae > Phycisphaerales > Phycisphaeraceae > CAUZBA01. The sequence continues at coordinate 2,449 of CAUZBA010000143.1, read as the reverse complement.
TGATCCCTGGTCACTCGAGCAGCGAAAGTGGAAAAAGAAGCTCGCTCTGCTGGTGACCTACAAACGGATGCTCAACGGGGCGGCGTTTCTCCACGCGCTGAACGCCGACGAGGCGCGGCTCATCGAACCGCTGAAGCTGACCTGCCCCGTGCGGATCGTTCCCAACGGTGTGTTCATGGAGGAGCTCGAGCCGCTGCCTCCGACCGGTAGTTTCTGCGCCGAGTTTCCACAGCTCGAGGGCCGGCCGTACATCCTGTTCATGAGCCGGCTGCACTACAAGAAGGGCCTGGATCTTCTCGCCGATGCGTTTGCGAACGTCGCAACGCGGTTCGGCGATCTGCAGTTGGTCGTCGCCGGACCGGACGACGGCGCCGAGGCCGATTTCGAGCGGCGCGTCGAAGCTCACGGCTTGAGCCACCGCGTGCACCTGACCGGCCCGATATACGGCCGTACGAAGCTCGCTGCGCTCGGCGACTGCACGATGTTCTGCCTGCCTAGCCGACAGGAAGGATTCAGCATGGCGATCACCGAGGCCCTCGGCTGCGGGGCGCCGGTGGTGATCACCGAAACCTGCCATTTTCCTGAAGTCGCCGAGGCCGGCGCCGGTGAGGTGGTCGACACGGACAGCGCCGCGGTCGCCGGGGCGTTCGGGCGGTTGCTCGAAGATCCGAAGCTGCGCACGCGGATGGGTCAGGCCGGCCGGGCGCTGGTCAAATCACGGTTTACCTGGCCGAAAATCGCCAGCCGGACCATGGACGCGTACCACCAGGAACTGCGCCGCCGCCGGGCGATCACGGTGCGCACGGAGCCGACGGCCCGGCCCCTGCGGTGTGTCCACTACCTCGCGGGGATCCGTCTGGATCGCGGCGGGCTGAGCCAGTCGGTGCTCGACATGTGCGGTCTGCTGGCGTCACGCGGTCACCACATCACGCTGGCGACGTGCGATCCGGCCGACGTTCCGAACCGCTGGGGCAGCGGCGCCGCGAATGTCCCTCACCTGCATGTCGTGAAACCGACGCGCGGGCCGCAAGGCATGCTCGGCTCTCAATCGGTGTCGCGGATCGTGGACCTGGTGCAAACGGCGGATCTGATTCACCTGCACACGCCCTGGGAACTGGGAAACCTCCAGATTGCGCGGGTATGTCGTCGGCGCCATAGTCCCTACCTGGTCACGATCCACGGCATGCTCGACGACTGGTCGATGTCACAGCGTTCCTTGAAGAAGCGCATGTTTCTGTCGCTGATGGGGCGCAAGTTTCTCGAAGGCGCGGCCGCCGTCCACTTCACGGCGAATTCAGAGTTCGACCAGGCATCGAAATGGTTCAGGGATCTGAAATGGGCCGTGGCCCCGTGCATGTTCGATCTGGATCTGTTCAAGAATCTTCCCGGGCCGGCACCGGCCCGGGCCGCTTTCGACGCGATCAGCTCCAGCGAGCCGAACATCCTGTTTCTCAGCCGCGTCCATCCGAAGAAGGGACTCGAATTGTTGCTCGAGGCGGCCGCGGTGCTGCACCAGAAGGGGATCCATTGCCGCGTGCTCGTGGCGGGACCGCCCGAGGCGGGTTACCAGTCGGTTCTGAACCGGCTGGTCAAACGGCTCGACCTCGTGGGGCATGTGTTCTTCCTCGGCATGGTCCGCGACGTCGAAAAGCTGTCTCTCTATCAGGCGGCGGACGTGTTCGTGCTCCCGACCAGCCAGGAGAACTTCGGCCTGGTCCTGCTCGAATCGCTCGCGTGCGGCACGCCCGTGATCACGACACGCGGCGTGGACATCTGGGATCAACTGGAATCCGGCGGTGCCGTGATCGTCGACCGCACGGCCCTGGCGATCGCCGAGGCGCTCGAGAGGCTGCTGACCACGAGGAAATTGATCGACGATCTCGGCCGCCGCGGCCGCGAATGGGTCTTTGATTACCAACGCCCCGATCGCGTGGCCAGTCAGTACGAACAGATGTACCGCAAGGCGATCGCGTCGGCGAATCGCAATTGAGTGCTGGCAATGGGGGGTTCGGATTAGCCACAGAGATCACAGAGATCACAGAGAGGGAAGAGTTCTTGAGAGATCATCATTGTTTTTCATAGCCGTCTGGATCGCATATTGATGGGTTAAGACTTTCGTCACCACGCCTAGAGATGCATAGAAATATCGCTTCATTTGACCGCGCAAGAGTTGCATAAAGGACTTGCCCACATCAAATGCGTGCCCCCTGACCGTGGGACGTTGGAGGCGATTGTCGTCCGGCCGAAAGAGAATGAGCGCATCTCTCTATCAAAGTGTGAGATGATCGCTCAGTTGGGTCTCAAGGGTGATAATTGGGCTGAGAACTGCTGGTCGCGGCTCCCTGACGGAACGCCGAATCCAGACGTGCAAGTATCAATCATGAACGCCCGCGTCATTTCCTTGTTGGCGAGAGACCGCGAACGTTGGTCCCTCACTGGCGACAATCTA
>CAUZBA010000142.1:0-7641 GCA_963577635.1 Phycisphaerae bacterium | reverse complement strand
GACAGAGCCGCGTGGTGCTGGCGGCAGGCGCAGCGATTGAACCCGCACCTGCAGGATGTCTGGAAGAACCTCGGACGGGTCTATTGGCAGCGGGGGCAGTTCGAATCGGCCCGAAGGATGTTCGTGCGTCAATTGCGGCGCGACCCGGATGACCCGGCCACACTCATCGAATTGGGAAGCCTGCTGGTTGAAATGGGACGCCTGGCCGGGGCGGCTGCGAAATTTCGCTGCGCCCTGGAAGTCGACCCGAACGCCGCCGACGCGCACTGCCGCCTGGGACAGTTGGCGTTGCGATCGGGTCATCTGGATGCAGCGGAAGAATCGTTTCGCGCCGCGGTGCGGATCGACCCGGATCAACCGGGTGCCCACATGTGCCTGGCCCGCGTGGCCCGACAGCGGGGCGACGCGACGTCGGTCCGGCATCTTCTGGCCATCGAGGTGCGGCACAGCGGCCACAGCAACGCCCAATTGCTGGAACTGGCAGATGATCTGATCGAACAAGGAATGCATTCGGTCGCCGCCACGCTGCTGACGCGCATGCTCAATATGCCGGTCCAGCCGCTGAATGCCGCGCAGAGGGCCGCGGCGCTGTTCTATCGGGGCGTGGCCCGCACCCACGTTTTCGGGCGCGACGATGGCATCGCGGATTGGCGCCGCGTCGTGCGCATGGCACCGCGCCACGCGGCGGCGATGCAGAGTCTTGCGTCCGCCTATCTCCAGCAGGGCTACCTCACCCGCGCCCGATGCTGGCTGCGCCGAGCCGAGAGCCTGAAAAGTTGCGATCCGGCGCTGCGCCTGTTGCGATGGCAGCTGCACCGTGCCGTATGGCGGCGTGCTCTCGCCCGATTCGGCCGGTTCCGGCGCCCTTCAAGATCTGGACCAACCGCTCAACGCCGGCGAACCAGTTGATCCGCAATGATTGATCTGAAGGACCTGCGTGCGAATCCCGATCGGTACAAGACCGGCGCTACCGCGAAGGGGACCGCCGTGGACATCGACGCCCTGCTTGGCGTTGATGGCCAGCTTCGCGAAGCCAGCGTCGAGCGCGAGCAACTGGCCGCGGAAAAAAACCGAATCGGCAAGCAGATCGGACAACTCGCGGGGCTGCTGAAAAAGGCTCAGGGACCCGAGAAGGAAGAACTCCAAACCCGGATGACCGCGCTGCAGCAGCGTCCGAACCAGATCAAACAGCGTGAGCAGCAGCTGCAGAAGCTCATCGATGAACTCGAACCGAAGCGCGACGATCTGTGGCTGTCGGTACCGCAGCCGCCGGATGAAGACGTCCCACGCGGCGCCGGTTCGCGCGACAACGTCGCGGTCCGGTGCTGGAACCCACCGGGTTTTGACGCGAGCCGGACGTTTGCCGAGAACCGCGGGTTTGAGCCGAAGAGCCACGTCGAACTCGGTCACGATCTGGGACTGTTCGACTTCAAGCGCGGGGTGAAGATCGCCGGGTCGCGAAGCTACGTGCTCGTGGGCGACGGCATGCGCCTGCACCAGGCCATCCTGCGCCTGGGACTCGACTTCATCGTTCACGAAAACGGATTCACGCCGATGTCGGTCCCGGTTCTGGTTCGCGACGCCATGATGGTGGGCACCGGCTTCTTTCCGCACGGCAGGGACCAGACCTATGCGATCGGGGGCGTGGATCCGGACGCGCCGGACGACGCCGACGGATCGGCGGCGGCAGGCCTGCGGGCCCCTGACCGCTACCTGACCGGCACCGGTGAAGTCGGCCTGATGGGTTTCCACGAGGGTGAAATCCTCGAAGCCGAGTCGCTGCCGCGCTGCTACACGACCGTCTCGACCTGCTTTCGCCGTGAGGCGGGGGCCGCCGGGAAAGACACGGCGGGGCTCTTTCGTATCCACCAGTTCGACAAGGTTGAGCAGGTCGTCATCTGCCGCGCCGACGAAGCCGAGAGCCGTCGGTGGCACAAGAAGATGATCGACTTCGTCGAGCAACTTCTGCGGCGCCTCGAGTTGCCGTATCGGCTGCTGCAATGCTGCACCGGCGACCTCGGCCCCAAGAACGCCGACCAGATCGACATCGAGTGCTGGATGCCGGGTCGCGGCGACCCGGGTCCCGACGGCAGGCCGGGCGGCGCCTATGCCGAAACCCACTCCGCCTCCAGGTTGTACGACTTTCAGTGCCGGCGGCTGAACATTCGTTACCGCGATCCGGACAGCGGCAACATGCGATTCTGTCACGCCCTGAACAGCACGGTGGTGGCCAGCCCGCGAATCCTAATCCCGATTCTCGAGATCCACCAGAACGCGGACGGGTCGGTGATCGTGCCGGCCGCACTGCGGCCCTACATGGCCGGTACCGAGCGGCTCGAGGGCGCGTGAAGCGCCGGCCGCTTTGCTGCTCCGGGAGGAGGCAGGATTTCGACAGGAGTTACAGGATCTTGAAGAGATCAACAGGATTCAATCCTCGTGCGTGCCACAGAGGGCAAGCACTATGGACGATCAAGATCTCCTCTCGTTGATTGTCGCCATCAGTCGTTGCTCTTACCCCATTTCGGATCCTGTCGATCCCCAATTCTCATCCTGTTGATCCTGTCAACTCTTCCTTTTCCGCTTTCGTTCCACGAACACGGTCCAACCGGGAAGGCAAATGGAAGTTTTGGGTAAAAGCCATTAAGTTAAGTAATTACATTGGTTTACGTGGCATCTATTTGACGTCGCACCCCTATTTTGATAAGCTGATGCCTATGGCAACCGGCATCATAAGGACCAAAAGGACCAAACGTTCAGGGGCAAAGAGTGCCGCGTCTGCCACCGCCCGGGCGACCCGCGGCGAGGCGCCCGCGGCAGCGCGGAAGGCCACGGCGTCGATTCCCGGTCCGGGGTCCATCACGAACTATCCCACCGCCCTTAAATGGCTTAACAGCCATGTGGATTACGAGCGCATGCGCATCGTGACCTACAACAACCGCACGTTCAGCCTCGAGCGGATGCGGAAGATCCTCGCGCGGCTGGGCAACCCGCATCAGCAGATACGATGCGTGCTGGTGGCGGGGACCAAGGGCAAGGGGTCGACGTGCGCCATGGTGGCCAGCATGCTCGAATCCTGCGGCTACACGGTGGGCCTCTACTCCAGCCCGCACCTTGTGGATCTTCGCGAGCGCATTGCAATCAACGGCCGGGTGATCAATTACCCGGACGTGACCGATCTATTCAAGCTGATCGCGAAAGAAGAGCGCACCCTCGGCGACAACCATCTGAGCTACTTCGAAATCATTACGGCTGCGGCCCTGCGCTATTTTTCCGACGAGGCGGTGGACGTCGCCATTCTGGAAACGGGCCTCGGCGGCCGCCTCGACTCGACCAACGTGGTCAGCCCGATAGTCTGTGGCATGGCGCATATCAGCCTTGATCACACGAACATCCTCGGCAACGACCTGAAAACCATCGCGCGCGAGAAGGCCGGAATTTTCAAGAAAGGCGTCCCTGCGGTCAGCGTCGCCCAGGAACCGCAGGTCGAAATCGTGCTGCGCGAGGTTGCCGAGTCGGTCGGCACCCCGCTTCAGTTCACCGGAGACCAGATCGAGTTCAGCTACCGCTTCGAGGCTACCAAGGAGCTCGGGCCGCACACCCGTGTGTGCGTGTCGACCGAATCGAGCCGGTGGGAGCACCTGCCCGTGCCTCTCAAAGGCGAGCACCAGGCCCACAACTGCGGCCTTGCCCTGTCGATCCTCGACAAGCTCAAGGGACACAGCTTCAACATCCCGCAGGAGCAGGTCATCAGCGGTCTGGCTCGCACGTCGCTTCCCGGCCGGATGGAGCAGGTGCACACCGCGCCGCGCGTGGTCATCGACGGCGCCCACAATGCCTCATCCGTGCAGGCGCTGATCCGCGCGCTGGGCGCACATATCGCCTACGACTCGCTTGTACTCATTTTCGGCTGCGGCCAGGACAAGGAGTACATGGGGATGCTCAAGGAGGTGTCGCTCGGCGCCGACAAGATCATCTTCACCCGCGCCAAGGACAACCCGCGCGCGATGGATGCGGACCTGCTCATGGGCCAGTTCAACGAGATCTCCGGCAAGATGGCACAGTCCGCCAAGAATCTCACCGAAGCCCTGAAACTGGCCAGCCGCGCCGTCAGCCGCGAAGACCTCATTGTCGTCACCGGCAGTTTCTACCTGGCCGGCGAGGCGAAGAAGCATTACGCGGATCTGGCGCAGCGCAAGCGGCGTCAAGGCTGAAACTGAATCAGATAGGGTGCTGGTGCGTTGCCGTTTGTGGGTTGCAATGCGCCCACGCTGCGAACGAGGCACGAAGGCACGAAGGCGGGAGCAGCGGAGGCTGGACCAGCTTCGGGGCAATGCGGAGTGAGGCGCTGAACAACGGTGAGTAAGTGGGTCGCAGATGCACTGCTACAACGTGTTGTCTTTGTGCATCGGGGCTCTTCTGTTCGTTGGTTGCACGCAGGGCGATGACCTGGCACCCAGTGCCCTGACTGGTGAGCAGGTGAAAGACATTCTTCAGCCCGGTCTTACACGTTGAAACTTAAGAGGAGGATCAAAACGATTCCTGCTCTCGTTGATGAGGGTCGGTTTCATTGGGTCTTGGCTGACGGTTCACTTTGGACGCAGTTTCAGCGGCAGCCTGATGGCGCATTGCGGATCATCGGATGGCATCTGGAAACTGAAAGCATTACCGCCACTGGCGGCGAGTTGCTGGAACTCGCTCAGTTCATGATGTTCTATTACAAGAACCCACGGCCAAATCGGATTCTAGAGATGTTGAAGTTCGCCTCAACTTCTTGGTTTGTTCGATCGGGACGATGGGAAACCTCAACTCGTCTCCTTCATCGCTCAGATCTTTCGGAACAACTCCACGATTGTTCCTGATTGGTTGGATTTTTCCAAGCAGTTTCCCGAACGTCACCGCGAATTGATTTACGACGCATTGTGGTCCTCCAACACTGAGGAGTCGCAGCAATTGTTGAACGAGTATCAGCCGAAGGTTGAGGGTGATGCGGAGCGGCTTCGACAACTTGCTGCTGCGACACCCCCAAATCTGCTGAACGCGGAAATCGACTCGCCTGGCCGATCTGGATGCGTTGTGGGCTGCATACTTCGCGACAGGCGACCGTCGTTTCGTCGAGCGACTTTGTACAGTCTTCGACTGGCCGGAAGAGATGCTAGAAACTGATGAGAAAAGAAAGATCATCCATGGAGCTGCGACCTGGTCGGTGAAGAGCAATATAAAACAACACACAGCGATACGCCGGATTTGTACTGACTTGACAAAGAAATCGAAAAGCCAGGCACGAGCGATTCTGGAGAACGCTTTGTCGGAGACTGCTGCGATCGAGTAATGATCCGCCCGACTTGAGGATGCACACTCCTGCTACACAAATGGACTTTCGTTGAATTGTCGCCCGCCTCGCCGTGGTCATGATCGTTAGGGTCCAAAAAGAGAACGCAGCTCTTTTGGGAGTCCCACCGCCCTCTTTTTGAGTCCATCTGGAATGCCGGGCGAGAAAGAGGGGTCGGGATTCGTTTGTGCGGAGAACCCCCGACCCTTTTCCCCTTTCTGACCCTGTTTGCGGCCCCATCGGGACAAGGCATTCCGTCGCTCCCTATTCGGTCGCGACGGCACCCTTCGTGCCTTCGTGCCTAATCCTCATACACCTTTTCTCCCCGATGCAGGCGCCTCGCGATCTGGGCCGTCTGAAGCTGCGATCTCGGCGTGGGGCTGTGCGCGGCCAGGTAGCGGGCGACGGCCACGAGGATGTGCGTGCCCTCGGCGGTGCCTTCCCACTCGTGATACTGGGCGACGCCCGCCTCGAGCATCTGCAGTGTGTGAAAGTTTGCGTCCTCGCGCACCGCGGCGAACGTGAGCGTGTCGATCAGTTGCGGCACGGGATGTGACTGCTCGATGTAGCGGGTCACGAGGCGTCCGGCCGGGTCCACCTGCTGCTGCGAGTCCAGTGCGTCGAGGAATGCCTTCAAAATGTCTTCGCGTCGTGAGGGCAGGTCGTCGAGCGCCCCATCCTCCGCGCCTGCCTCCCCGGGCAGCGCGGCCGGCGGCACGTTCAGAAAGCGGTTGAGGTAGACGCTCATGGCCCCGTGCAGGACGCCGCACACCGGTTCGATACCGGCGCATCGCTGGATCGCCTGGTGCAGTCCGTTGCAGTAGCTGAAGCTGTGCAGGGCCGACACCCAGTCGCTGATCTCGTTGGCGGTTCCGAATCGGGCGACGCGCAGGGCCGCGGCATAGGCCAGGGCCTTCGAAAGTTGCTCGGGGCGGGAGCCCGCTTCGGCGGCGGCGACGATCCCGTCGAGAATCTCTTGCGGGTCTTCGCCGCAGATGACGCCGGCCAGGGCGACTTCACCGTGCCAACCGGCGCCCGGTCGGCTGTTGCTCAACACCTGCGACAGGCGATCGGCGGCCCGGTTGACCAGCGGGACCAGATCGATCGGATGGCGCCAGGAATTGAGTTCCTCGCCGCCGCGTGCCGCGGCGAGCTGCGCGCACAAGGTCGGCAGCACATCGGCGGCATGATCGAGCCCGATGTGGTTCAGAAGCTCGAACACCTTGTTGACGAAGTCGACCAGGTGCCCGCCGTCGGCGTAGAAGCGGTCGGTCGCCGCGGCGAGCAGCAGCGACTCAAGCTGAGACGGCGTTGATGCTTCCCGGATGGCGGTCAGCAGCGTCCGTTCGGCGCCGTCGCGGTGCCGAACCAGCGTCCAGTAGCGCAACCAGCGGTCGAGACGATCGAAGTCGAGATCCGCGGTCTCCAGGTGGCCGCGGCGGCGGTGGGGCGTCTGGCCGGCGCAGTCCGCCGCGGTGCGCCGCACCCCCTGCAACAGGGCCAGGTATGCCGTGTGCGGGCTCAGATGCGGCCGGAGGTTGGCCATCGCGCTCAGGATGGTCAGGCCCATCGCCCATCCGTCGCGCCCTGCCGCGCCGAAGAGAGCGGCTTCGCGCACGATCGCGTCGGCGTCGACGTCTGCGCTCTCGAGCGTCAGGATCGCCTTGGCGATCACCAGCGAAAGGTTGTGTTCCATCCCGTCGCGCAATCGTATGGCGCCGTACGTTTTCGGGTCGCTGCGGCGAGGGCGGTCGCAGATGTACACCTGCCCGTCGCGCAGATCGACGTCGTACGCGGGCACATCGTCGGCCCAGAGGTCGAAGGTGCCGCCGCTGCACGCGTCGAAACGGGCGTGGTGCCAATGGCACGTGATCATGCCGTGCTTGATCGTCCCGCGGTGAAGTGGAAATCCCAGGTGCGGGCATCGATTGTCCACGGCTCGCACGTCGCCGTCGTTGTAGAACACCACCACGGGCCGGTCGGCGGTCTTGACGACCACGTGGCCCTTTTGACTCAACTCATCGATGGCGCACACTTGGATTGAGGGTCGTTCGGCCGTCGTCATGTGCGGCACTCCAAGGTCATTCTATGTGGCCATGCAGGGTATCAGGCACGGAGGCACGAAGGGGGGAGGGTCGTCGCAGTTTATCAGTGAGCGAGAGGTTGACCATACCGGGCCGAAGGGCGTGCGAACTTCTTGGAGTCACCGCTCGACCCCGACTGCCCCGCGCAAAAAAGAATCCCAACTCCGCAGCTCCCCCCTTCGTGCCTCGACAACAAAACTTGCTCTGTTCGTCCACAAATACCCGTAC
>CAUZBA010000141.1:0-7647 GCA_963577635.1 Phycisphaerae bacterium | reverse complement strand
ACTGGCGCCTCCATGACACGCGTCAGAAACGTCGGCTCTTCGCGGGAAGGTCGCATGAACCTGAGGTGTGCCAGTGGATCAAGCGATTGGTGCAACCCGATGCGCAGTGCGTGGATGTGGGCGCAAATATCGGATTGATCACGATCCTGTTGGCGATTCGCGCGAGCACCCGTGGCCACGTGTACGCATTCGAACCGCATCCTGCGAACCTTCGCAAGATTGCCGACGGTCTCGCACGGCATGGCCTCGACCAGTAGGTGACGGTGGTGCCGTCGGAGGTCAACGATGGGGACGCACGAAACGTCACGCTCTACAGCGGCCGTGACGGCGCCGCATCAGAATGGAACATCTGTGGCGTAGACGCCAACGGACAAACGGCGGAACCGGAATGTGCCGTGTCCGCCACTTCGTTGGACGCATACTTTCTTCCGGACCGGAAGATCGATCTGGTGAAAATCGATGTGGAAGGCGCCGAATCTCAGGTGATCGAGGGACTGCGTCGCATTATTCGAACGTGGCATCCAGCGATGATCATCGAATGCCACACGCCGGATCAATGGGCGGCGTGCACACGATTGGGCGACGACGGCTATCGGCTGTTCGAGCTCAATGGTGAGACCGTAGAACCCCACGATCGAACCTATCGATCGACACATCTTATTGCGATTTCGAACCAGCCCGGGTAAACACCGATCGTCATGGTGAGTGCCTACAAGAAGACGATCAGGAGCCGCAGCTCGCACCGCCGTTTGGGCTCTGACCTCTATTCCTCCGTGATTCGATACGCCACCGCGTTGTTCAGGTCGATGACCAACAGGACGTACAGAACACCGGCGTAGATCGCCAGGCCCAGGATCAGCAAGCCTATGAAGCAGCCTATGAAGGGAACCTTGGCCAGCAGAAGGGCAACTATGAGCGAGACGTAAAGACTCAGCACCTTCTGAGCCCGTTCGGTAACCTCCGCAAATTCCAGGAAGTTCGCCAGTTTCACGAAAAATGCCAGGAAGCACACCATCGAAACGATGCCGAGGATGGATGACCCCAGTGCGAGCAACATCCCGACGGTGCTGTCCTCATCCAGCTGCAACATCCCCGCATCGACGGCACCATCAAAGGCCCCGGACGCCAATCCTGCCAGCAGCGAGATAATCAGGAGCGTTCGACCGCCCGCTTCCCGTGGCGTCGCCAGACAAAGGATCGCGCCCAGAACCTGCAAGCCGGACGTGCCGTAGGCGCCATACTCGATCCATTCGAGCCAGTCGCCGGCCAGCCAGATCACCGCGAAGGGAGACACGATCAGCACCATGGTCAGCAGCGCCGCCAGAAGATTCAGCAGCAACCCGACCTGAACGAGTTTGAGCGCCCGGATCACACTGCCGTGTCCCGCGGTCACGGGGCCTTCGCCTGGCGCCGCCAGTTCAGTCGAATGCATCTTGGCGGAACGGATGTCGGTGCCACAGTTGATGCAGATCACAGCGTCCGCAGAGATGACGCTGCTGCACGACGGACAATGGGCAGTCGCCGGCTGACTTTCGGGCACAACGAATTTCGTTCCGCACTTGCAGCGCACGCTTCGGCCCGCCAACCCTGGCTTGAGCCGATACTGCGTCTGGCAGTTCGGACAGATGATCGAATTGCTACTTGTTGACATCGCGAAACTGTGACAGCGGTAAGCCCGGCTGCGGCAGGATACTACGACGCTTCTTCAATTGCGAATGGTCCGCGGATGGCAACTATGGGGAACTTCGAGGTTGCGGAATCTCCCGGCTCGCGGATTCACTGCCCGCCCGAACGGGGCGGCGACTGTTTCAACGGTAGCCGATCCGGCAGCAGGCCGCCGGTCCTGATGAACTTTGCGATCTCGGCGGCGGCGACGCGGGAGCCTAACTCGGACAGGTGCGTCACGTCGAGAAATATGTCGTCGCTCTGTGCGTTCCTCAGCGGTTCCAACAGATCGATGAACGGAATACCGCGCGGCGCGAGATACCGGATCAGCGCCGCTTGCGGTGCGTTGAGGCCGGACTTGACCTGCATCTGCGGCCTGATGGGATAGATGACGACGGCAAGCGGAGCTCCGATCAACCGTGCCTCGTCGGCGAGCTGGTCCAGCTCCTTGTAGGCCACCTGCCAGTCGTCCTGGACTTGCTGTGTCGTGGACGCGGTGAAGAGGTTCTGTAGCCGACTCGCCTCGCCGCTCTTCGCGGAGGTGCGCAGCATCTTGACCAAGGCGCTGCGGATCGCCGAACGCCTCCAGCCCCTCCTGAGGACGCTCATGCCGACGGTGGTGTCGACATCCACCATGAAAAAATCGGCCCCGCCGTACGCGGCGAGCGCCCGGTAGCGTTCGGTGATGTCGTTCATGCAGAACCCGAGCAGAATCAGATCCGGCTTCAACGTCTTCCCGTGACGGCGAAGAAGCCCCGCCTCCTGAAAAGTGCTGTAGCCGGGAACGCCGGCATTGATCACCTCCACCTTGAGCTCGTTTGAGCTTGACAGGTTCTGTTGCAAAAGGTGAGGCAGGGTCACCGAAAAGGGCAGAAAGTGCCCGAAGGTGACCGAGTCCCCAAGGAACACGATCCGCTGTTGATCGCCCGCGTCAGCGGCGGGATCGGGCCCGCGCAGACCGAGAGAATTGTGGTGCACACGCACGTCGTTGCGTTCGAAGCCGTCCCAATCCGGCTTGAGCACCCAGATGAGCTCGTCGTCAGGGGCGAATTTCGAATAGCGATCGGGAAGATCACGGGCGCGTGGCGGCCCCATGCCAAATAGACGCAGGCCCACCTCGGTTGCGCCGATCATGGCGATCCAGACGATGGCCGCGTACAGCGCGTAGCGGGCCCGGCGCCAGGCCGTTCCTGTCCCATCGTGGACCTTCGTCGGCACGGTCGTGGGAATGGGGGCGACTGCGGACATTCGAAACCAGGGATCACCCAACCTTGATCTGAGGCCTTGATCTGAGGCTCGCCGCGTTCTTCCCGAGCAGTCTACCAGACGCTCGCTCCGGGAGATTGACAACCTGTCAGCGATTGCCTGGCTCGCCGGGCCTCAATCCAGACAAGAGAACGTCAGAGCGATTTGTGGGGCGGGGCAGATCGTCTGTATAATGGCGATGCTTGGCTGAAGACGGTCTGCGGCCAACGGTCAATGGGGTACGGTTGCAACGGCGGCCCGTCTGCCGAACGCCGGCGCAACCAGGAACAAACGAAGGGACGCCGTTATGGATTCTTCTCCTATCGAAATCAAGCCGCGCCAAGTGGCTGCACTCGTCATTACAGTGGTGATCGTCGTCTTGCTGGCGACCTGTGGCATGCGGTCGTTTGTGCAGGTCAAATCCGGGCACGTCGGTATTAAGCGGACTTTTAAAGCCGTCAATCCCGAACCGTTGAGGGAAGGCCTGCACTTTATGATCCCGTTTGCTCAAGACATCAAACAGGTCAGTGTCCGCATGGTCAGCGAGACGGCTAATTCAGGTGCTTCTTCTAAAGATCTCCAAAATGTCACGACCGTGGTCACGCTTCAGTTTTCACTCAGTGCTTCTTTTGCCCCCAAGACGTTTCAAACCATTGGAAAGGTTGAAGACGTCAAACATGTCCTCATTTCACCGGCGATCCAAGAGTCGGTCAAGGCGGTCACGGCGCGGTATACAGCCGAGGAACTGATTACGAAGCGCGAAGAGGTGAAAAACGCAGTCAGGGACAGTGTCAGCAACTTTATTAAACAGACACTCAGCGAGAAGAAACTTCAAGGCGCCATCATCGTGGCCAACATGGCCATTACGGATTTCCGATTCAGCGCGGACTTCGAACAGTCGATTGAAGCCAAGGTGAAAGCCGAACAGGAGGCCCTGAAAGCTCTGAACGAAAAGAGAAAGCGCATTACCGAAGCGGAAGCCTTGGCCCAGGAAATGAAGCTTACTGCTGAAGCCGAAGCCTACAAGACCACGATCGAGGCCGAAGCCAAGGCGAAAGCGATTGATGCCGAAGGCGAATCCCTGAAACGCAATCCAAAGCTCATCGACATGCGCGCCGTGGAACGATGGGATGGCGTTCTCCCGCGGATCATGACCGGTGAGGGTGGCGTGCTCCCCTTCCTCAACCTCTCCGAGGAGAGTTCCGCGGGGCCGGGGAGGTAGTGAGGCGGGCTGGAAGACAGGAACGAGCCGGTCACTGTTCGCGTGCCCGTGGGGCGTGTGACCTGCCCGTCATGTCCCGTACCGGCGACGATTCGGGCCTCACTGCCTCATGACGCGGCCGACGCAGACCGAGAAACATGGATCGGGGACACACACTGAAGCGCTGACGTCTATGTCCCCGCTAGGTCCCCGGGGGCGCACCGCGGAGGATCGAAGATTTTCGGAGGTCTTCGATCCGAGAGCGAATGTCCTGGCGAATGCCCTGGTGGCCCGGCATATAAGTCGCGGCCCGTTCCAGGCTCTGAAGTGCGCCTTCGTTGTCCTTTAAAGCCGTGAGCGCGATCCCCAGGCAGTAATGCCCATATCCATCTTCCGGTTCGAACTGCAGGTATCGTTCCAACCTCGCGACGGCTTTCTCATACCTGCCCAGTTCCAGCAGGGCCACGCCCAGATTTCTGTGGGCGCGCGACATCTGTGGATCAAGTTCCACGGCCCTTTGCAAATGGGGCGTCGCTTCCTCGATTCGGCGCAACGTGAGCAAGAGGGCACCCAGACCGTTCTGGGCTACGGCGTAGTCCGGGTTGGATCGCAGCGATTCGCGGTAGTGATACAGGGCATCGCTCACCTGTCCGTCTTGTGCCAGGCGGTTGCCGAGGTTGTTGTGCGCCAGCCAGGCATCCGGATTCTTCCGCAGAACGTCGCGCCAGAGCGTTTGTTCCGTGCGGTACGGCGTCGACTGTCTGTAGGTCAGCACACCGAATCCCGCAACGAGCACCGCGGCTGCGATCCCAGCCGCTTTGTACCGACGCAGAAACGACATCACGACCGGAACGATCAGGCCGAGTACCGCGATGATCGCGTAATACTGGTAGTGGTCGGCCACGAACGAATATCGCAGGTAATAGAAATCCACAAGTCCCAACGCCGGGCCTACCATCACCAGGTAAACCGCCAGCGCAAACATTGCCGGCCGGCCCCAGCTTCCCCGCATCCGCCAGCAGAGAACCGCAACGGCCACGAGCGCTGCGCCCGGCACGTAGACAAGCGGATTCGTCGGATCGATCTGCCATCGCGGATAGATGAAGCTCAGGTTGATCGGCAGCACCGCTTTATAGAGGTAGAACCAGACCGCCCAGCCGGCGCCGGCAAGCCGCGCGAAGAAACCGTCGTCGCGTACAACCACCTGTCCGATCACGTTCGCATCGCGAACCGGCTGCTGGATCAGCGTCGCCAGGACGGCCACGGCAAGAAACGGCAGCACGCGCCACACGTCTCGACGGTCAATAGCGCCGCGCCGCCACCACGCCAGCAGCAGCAGCACGATGGGAAGACCGATCACGCCGCTCTTGGACAGCATCGCGAGGGTGAACGACGCCGCAGCGCCCAGGTACCACGCGGCACGTCGTGCATCTTCGAACCGCAGGTAGGCCAGCAGCGCCGCGACCATGAAGAACATGGACAGGACGTTCTTTCGCTGCGTCACCCAGGCCACTGACTCGACGTTGACCGGGTGGAGTGCGAACAGCAGCGCCACCGTCAGGGCCGCGGGGATCGCCAGGCGCCGCAGGACGCGCCACAGCAGAAGTGTGCTGGCCGCGTGCAGCAGCACGTTGACGACGTGATAGCCCGTGGGGTCCATACCCCACAGACGGTGCTCAAGCCAGTACGAAGTCCACGTCACCGGATAGTATTCGAAAGCCGACATCGGCGAGAACCAGATCCGCGCCGGCGTTGCGTCCTGGACCACGGGATTGCGGAGCAGGTGGTCACCGTCATCCCAGACAAAGCCGCCGCGCATTGCAGGAACGTAGGCCGCACCGGTCAGGACGACGATCACCGCCGCCGCAAGCCACTGCGAGCGGATCCCGTCACACCGCGCGACGTCAGCGGTGCCCTGGTCTGTGATGGTTTGTGTCACAGGATGCATGGGGTTTCGCGAATGCTTTGACCGCGACGCTCTAACAATAGGAGAACCGTGTCGGGCCTTCCTTAATCGTCAGTGCATTCTGGAAGCCAATTGGAATTCTCTATCAGGTGATCATTGACGGCAGCGGATCAAAGACGACTGCTCCGTTTGTCGTCAGGGCCAAGATCATCCAGGACGGCATGCGCTGCGTTATGACCCGGGGCGCCGCTGACCTCGCCGCCGGGATGCGTGCCCGCACCGCAAAGATACAGGCCACGTACCGGTGCACGGTAGCCGCCGCGTTCGAACAGCCGGTCGCCGAGCAATTGCCGGCCGGCGTGGTGAAGATGATGGATGTTGCCGTCGGTCAGCGACATGCGGCGCTCCATATCGGCCGGCGTGTAGAGGCACCAGTCGATGATCGAGTCCCGGAAATTCGGTGCCCAACGCGTAAACGCGTCAATGATCTGCTCCCCGACGGCGGCGTGGCGCTCGTCCCAGCTTCCTCCATGTGGCGAGACGGGGTAGTAGCGGATCCACATCGACGCGATGTGACAGCCCGTCGGCGCAATCGAATCGTCGTACACCGTGGGGATCTGCACGCTCAGCAGCGGGCAGGAGGTGATCCGACCCTCCAGGGCGTCGTTCAGCGATTGCGTGTAGTACGCGAGTGACGGGCAGATCCGGATCCCCGACAACAGCCTGGGATCGTGAGCGTCCCCCAGAAACCGCGACAGATCGGGCAGCTCACGCAGCGCCGCGTGGAACTTCAGCGAACCGCAGTTGGTGTCGAGCTCGCTGATTTCAGTTGCCACACCGGACGGCAGGTCACCCCGATCGATCAGCTTCAGGAACGTGCGCTTCGGGTCGGCGTTGGAGATGACCACCCGGCTGCGAAGCACCTGGCCGTCCGTCAGCTCGACACCCGCGGCACGGCCGTCGTCTACGAGGATGCGCTTCACCGCGGCGCCGAGGCGGATCCTGGCCCCGACACCTTCGGCGGCGCGGGCCATCGCGGCGGAGACGGTGCCCATGCCGCCCTTGGGAAGCCCCTGGTGTTCGGGCTCCACGTGCATGTCGGCCCGGTGCGACGCTTCGGCCAGGAGCACGCCCGGTTCATCCATCGGGCGCATGACGAAGGCCGAGTGAACGACCGCCGCCTTGGCCTGATCAGTGACGAAGCAGTCGTCGATCAATCCCCGCAACGTGCCGCTGAACAGTTGCGGCATTCCGCCGTCCGCGGCGACCTGCCGACGCAGTTCGTCGATCGTTGGCGGCTCGCTGAGCGCGAAGCGGTCGAACAGCGCTCCCGCCGACCGCCAGAACGCGTCCCACCGGCGATATCCTTCGGCGTCGCGAACCGAGAACTGCTCGAACTCACGGCACGTTTTTTCCACGTCGTTCCAGAGACGCACAACACGGCCGTCTTCGAGGGGCACGATGAACGCCGGATCACGCCGAAACCGTTCGTACCCGTGACGATACAGGTCAAGGTCGCGCACGATCTTGTCGTGCATCGCGTGCACCAGGTAGGCACAGGTGGAAACGTGGAAACCGGGAAAGATCTCTTCGGTAGCGCAGGCGCCCCCCACGATGTGCCGCCGCTCCA
>CAUZBA010000140.1:0-7652 GCA_963577635.1 Phycisphaerae bacterium | reverse complement strand
AGCCGCAGCCAGCTCAGGACGCTATGTTTTGATTGAAAACGCTGTATATGCGGGGCGACCGCGAATGGCCACGTGCGCCCATACCAGCAGAGCCACGACGATCAGGTTGACGGCCTGGACGGCCGCGTGCGACCCGACGACAGAATTGGCGACCGGTTGAAGGAAGGGAACGAAGGAAAGTCCGGCGAAATAGTTCAACCCGGCGGCCATGTAGATCAGGACGAATGCCCAGGTGCGGCGGTACAGCAATCCGATGCCCCCGACAATCAGGAGGATCCAGGTCGCCACGGCGCCAATGAGGAAGGGATAGAGCATGCTCGGTGGATCGAGACCCCGAAGCAGGCGCAGTGTCGGCCCGGCGGCAAGCAGAGCAGCCACGATGGCGCAGGTACCTGCGATCCGGCAGATCACGATGGCGATGCGAGGTTTCATTCGTGGCCTGCGGGCCGCTGCGACTCGGGTCGTAACCGTGCCTGCGGTGAGATCGTGAGAACCGAACGGGCGGGAAGGCGGACGCGTGCCGGGACGCCTGACAGGGCGGCCAACGTGGGGTGTTCCTCGCCGAGATGTCCGTCGGCGGTGGAGCTGACCTCGTAGGATCCAGATTGAAGCCCATCGATCTCGATGTCCGCCGGCGTTGCGTTGGCGTTAATGATCACGGCAACGTGCTGTTGTGACGGCGTGACAAACGCGACGGGCTTGATGGAGGATGTGTCCGATCGGGCCCCGATGCGGACGGCCCCGGGACGGACATACTTCATGTAATGCCGCAGATACCAGGCGTTCGTGTTCATGCGAAAACCGCGATAATCCTCGTCGATCAGGAAGTAGTCCGCACCGCCCTTGGCGCTGTAGGCGTTGACGGGCCACGCGAGTCCGTACTGCTCCCAGGAAGAGACTCCGGTCACGGTGAGATCGAGGTGGAGAACTTCGGCTGCCTGGAGACCGACCCCGGCGTGCCATTCTGTCTGGGCCGCGGTCACCCCAAGGATGTTTGCCCAGTTGCGAATCACCTTGCGGTGCGCGACATTGTTGTGGTGACCGTAAAGATGGAACGTGATCTGTGCGAGGTGGTCGATGCCGCCAGGAGTTCGCCGTAACGCTTCGAGGTAAGGAGTCACGTGACGAATGTCGTGGACCTCGGGCCCGCACATGCGTGTCCGATAACCGGCTTTTTGTATTCGCCGCGATGTTTCGGTGAGGATTTGCGCCAGGAGGTCTGGGTTGCCCGGCCTGCCGCCGTGCCCTGGTTCGTTCAGAACGGCCCAGTAATCGACTTCAAGACCGTGGGACTCCTTCAGGTGCCCCAGAGTGGCCAGGGCCATCTCCGCGTATTCCCTGGGTTCCAGCAGCCACGGGGGCGTCAGGCGATCACCCCAGTTCACGGCGCGGGACAGGTCATAGCTGATGTAAAGGACCAGCTTTTCGCCGCGATGTTCGATGAGGTGCTTGAGCGGCACCAGCCACCGCGTGGCGATGGCGTCCTGCCATGCGAAACGGTACGCCGCCGCGTTGATGACGTGGGGGTCGTCGTTGTCGTTTCGAAATTCAACTTGTGGTCCAATTTCCAGGCGAAACCGGTTCAGCCCCAGGTGAACGACGGCCTCCTCGATGATTCTGGTTCTGAGGCCGTCGGGGACAGGCTTCTCTATGGGCAGGCGGTCGTACTGCTCGGCTGTCGGATCTTCCGCCCATTCGACAAACGGGATGCCGTGAAGGGAAAGTGTGGCGCCCCAGCCTTCGATGGTCTGATGGCGATCGCTCGGATCGATCGTGACTCGAGCCACGGCGGCGTCGGCGATCGATGCCGCCGTGATGAGCACGTGGAGGATGAACAGGAAGTGTCCACGCTTACTTAGAGTCATTTACGGTTCGACGATCTCCGGCGAAGCCGGGCAGGGCGCAACGATGTTAGAGCGTTTTGAATCCAAAAGTAGGGTCTTGAGCGTCGGTGAAGCAAGTCTGGCGCGGAGGGCGAAGCAGGCGACCCCGCTGCGGGTCGTCGATGCAGTACGACAAAGCCAGGCGCAGCTGTAGGCATTTCAGGACGCTACGTTTGGATTCAAACCGCTCTAGCCCTGCGTGGAAAGGTTTCCCCGATACCAGTCGATGGTCTGACGAAGTCCCTGTTCCAGAGGATATCTGGACGACCAGCCGAGCGATGTGCGGGCTTTGGTGCAATCAAGAAACTGTCGTCGAATTTCGGCACTGGCCTCGTTGAGAATGCGCGGTGTGACGTTCGTCGCACCCATGATGTCGAGGATTCTGTTCACCAGATCAAGTACGGATACGGGCGTTTCGGTTCCGAAGTTGAATGCCTCGCCGACGATCTGCTCGCCGGGCATCTGTTCTGCGAGATTCAGGTAGGCCTCGACGGCGTCGCAGACATAGAAATAGTCGCGGATAAATTGCCCGTCACTTCGGATGATCGGAGTCTCGCCCTGCAGAACAGATCGTATGGTTCCGGGTACGAGGCGGTTGAAGTTAAGGTCACCTCCGCCGTAGAGGTTGCCGCAACGCGTGACGGCGATCGGCAGGCGATGGGTATAAAAATAACTGAACGAAAGCAGATCGGCGCATGACTTGGAGACGTCGTACGGGAACCGCCCGCGCAGCGGCGTGTCTTCCGTGTAAGGAAGCGCATCATGCTCGCCGTAGGCCTTGTCACTCGATGCGACGATGACGCGTTTGACGAGCGAACTGCATACGCGACACGCTTCCAGGAGGTTCCAAGTGCCGCGAATATTGGAATCAAAGGTCGAGACGGCGGAGCGATACGCCGTCCCGACGATCGTCTGAGCACCGAGATGAAACACGGTGTCGATTTCGTATTCGTTGAGGGCGCGCGTAAGCAGCGTGCCGTCTTCGAGGTCACCGCGGACGACGGTAATGCGGTCGACCGTACCGGAGCTGACCAAGCGGCTCCCGGGAACCTGATCCCGCAAGAGCGCGGTGACGTGCGCGCCGCGTGCGAGCAGTTCGTCCACGAGCCAGGAGCCGAGCAGGCCGCTTGCTCCGGTCACGAACACGGGTCGCTGTTTCCAGAATGCTACGACCATGTTTTCCAAGGCGCATCCCCTTCGGACCATAGTTGTTCGAGCAGTTCCCTTTCTCGCACGGTGTCCATGGGTTGCCAAAAACCTTCGTGACGGTAGGCGATCAACTGCCCGTCGCGTGCCAGATGGTCCAGGGGCTCGCGTTCAAGGGCGATTCGTTCATCCTTGAGGTACTTAAACAAACCTGATTCGAATACGAAAAACCCGCCATTGATCCAGCCGGCTGCGGTCTGGGCCTTCTCGGAGAAACTGCGAACGACGTCGCCGTCAAGGGTCAGGTCGCCGAATCGGGAGGGTGGTCGCACGGCGGTGACCGTGGCAAGCTTCCCGTGCGCGCGGTGAAAGGCGAGGAGGGCGCGGAGGTCCACGTTGCCGACGCCGTCACCGTACGTCACCATGAAGGTGGCGTCATCGAGCAGCGGCCTGAGGCGCAGGATTCGGCCGCCGGTCAGGGTACTGATGCCCGTGTCCATCAGCGTCACTTGCCAGTCGACACCGTTCTCGTTGATGATGCGCTGTGAGCCGTTCTTGAGATCAACCACGTAATCGTTGTTCTGAATCAGAAAATCGGCAAAGTACTGTTTGATCATCTCGCCCTTGTATCCGCATGCGACGATGAAGTCCTTGAAACCGTGGCTGGCATAGATATTCATGATGTGCCAGAGCATCGGTCGCCCGCCGATGTCCACCATCGGCTTGGGACGCACGGCCGTCTCTTCGGCGAGGCGCGTGCCATGTCCACCGGCAAGAATGATGACTTTCATCTCTCAGACAATCCTGGGTTGCGGTATCGGGATGACAAATCGGCCGCCACGGCTGCGATACGTCTGCTGCTGTTCCATGATTTCATCGGCAAAATTCCACGCCAGCAGCAGCGTAAAGTCCGGCTGTCGTTTCTCCAACTCGGAGGCATGCAGAACGGGCAGGTGCATGCCCGGCGTGTAGCGGCCGATCTTGTTCGGGTTGCGGTCGACCGTGAAGGCAACTAGGCCGGGGTCGATCCGGCAGTAGTTCAACAGTGTGTTCCCCTTTGCGGGGGCTCCGTAGGCGCCCAGTGTCTGGCCCTTGTCGCTCAGATGACGAAGCAGATCGAGCAGGGATTGCTTGTTGGACGACACCGCGTCGGCGAAGCGTGCGTACCGACCCAGGTCGGACAGACCGTCGCGGCGCTCCTGGTCAAGGGTGCGCTCGATGTCGGGCTGATGATGTCCGAATCGGTCTGCCGGTCGGGCATAGACCCGCAGGGAGCCGCCGTGCACGGGGACACGATCGATCCGAACGATGGCCAGACCCGCGGCCTCACAGAGGCGCGCCATCGCGGTGACACTGAAGTAACAGAGGTGCTCGTGATAGATCGTGTCGTACTCGATGCGCTCGAGCAACTCGGCCAGGTAGGGTACTTCGATCACGATCAGGCCGTCGTCAGTTGCAAGAGCGCGGCAGCCCTCCAGAAACTCTTTGGGTTCATCGACGTGGGCCAGAACGTTGTTCGCAGTGATGACCGTTGCCGGTCCGTGTTCCCGACGGACGTCGCGGGCGGTCTCGAGGTTGAAAAACCGGTCAATGGTCGGGACGCCGCTGCTTCGAGCGATGTCCGCGATGTTGGCGGCCGGCTCGATGCCGAGCGTCTTGACGCCATGGCCCTGGAAATGTCGCAACAGGCTGCCGTCGTTACTTGCGATTTCGACCACCAGATCGTCGGGGCCGGCCTCGCACACCTCCATCGCGGTTCGTGCATATTCGACATAGTGCTCCGCGATAGTGGTCGAGATTCCGGTGACGTAGATGTAGTCGCGGAAGAGCACCACGGGGTCGATCACGTCCAACAACTGGACCAGTGTGCAATCCTCGCAGAAAAAGACATCAAGTGGGTACGTGGCTTCGTCTTGAAACTGTTCGGGTCCGGAGAGAAACGAATTGGCAAGGGGCGTGGAACCCAGAGACAGAAAGCGGCTCAATCGGGTGGAGTCACAGCAACGACACGTGGTGCGCAGGTGATGAACCGTGTTGGACCGCATACGCTGATCCTGGGGAACACGATCCTGAGACGATGGATTCTGCAACGCCAGATTCTGAGTAGCGGCCGAATTGTTCAATTTAAGTTCTCGGCTCAAGGATGCGCTGCTTTCTCAGGATTGCCATGTAATGGGCAGAATATTCGCGTATCGGCGTTGACTCGAGACGGCGCTCAACAGGTGCCAGAGATCGCAGCAGCGATCGGGGGATGAAGTCCGGAAGGAAGGTGAAATATTTTACATCAACCAGGGTGAAGCCGTGAATCCGGTCCCAGAGGCGGGGGTTGATCCACCACTCCGTGCCCGTGTCGATGCTCTTGACGAGCGGAAACACATAGCCCATATAAAACCGGAACAACGGATTGCGCGGGTTCGTCTCGTGGATCAGGAAGAGGCCGTCAGGTTTCAGGACGCGCATGACTTCATTGCATGATGCTCTCTGCCGCTCGGCGCCGTCGAGATGGTGCAGGACGCCGATGGTATAGACGAAATCCAGGATTCCGTCATGGAAGGGAAGGCGCATCGCATCGCCGTTGACCACGGTGGCGCCCGTCCGGCACGCGGTTGAGATGAGCTTGACCGCCGAGTCGATGCCCACGACGCGGTAGCCGCGACGGCCCATTGCAAGGCACTGCTTGCCGAGACCGCAGCCGAGATCCAGCCCAGTTGCCGAACCGTTGCTCGCGGTCGGCAAGGCGTCCGTGATCATAGTGAGCTTTCGCTCAAGCAGGTATTCCCAGATATGGTCGGAGAACTGGTCGGCATACTCGTCAACGATCTCGTCGAAATGGGCCGTGTGATCGCTGGTGGAGACCGCGCGAGAAGACTTCAACTGCACGAAACAGAACGCGATGCCGAGCAGCAGGCCGACCCCGATGATCGCGAGGCGCCACAGATTGACCAGGGCCGTGGCATCGACGGGTTGCACGTCAATATGCTGTAATTGCACGTGCGCTGCGTCCGCGGCCGGGCTCAAACCGGCCGACGTCAGAATTCCGCCGCTCAGCAGTGTTGAAGTGCCGAAGATCCCCATCCCATCGGTGATCGTGACGTTGAGGTCCAGGCCGACGGCGGCGGCGGCGGCAAGGAAACCCGCGACCAGCCAGGCCGTGATCGTCAGGGCGAGACCGATCAGTACCACGCTGGGACGCATCAAGTTAGTGGTGATCGAACGGGGAACCGAGGCGCGTTGGGCCAGGCCGATCACGGCCCAGCCTGCGGGGATCGTGGCACCGACCAGAAGCAACATGGCGGCGCGCAGCCACGGTTGTGACGTGGCCAGCGCGCCCACCAGACCCAGCGCCGCCACATCGAGGAGCCGTTCAACGAACAGCACCGTAGCCGTCACACGGATGGGCGTGGCGAAACGTGCTCGCACGAACAGGCTTCGCGACAGTTCGCCGACATAGGCGGGGCTGACCATGCCCACTAGAGATGCGAGATAGATCGCGAGACTGCCGCGGGCGGGAAGGCGCACGGCCGCGCGTCGAAGCAGGTACTGCCATCTGATGAACCTGATTCCGAAGAAGGTCGATGCAAGAGCCGCCATCAGGATGAGCCACACGGGGTTGCATGCCGCGATGGCGGCGAGAAAGTCACTGCCGTCGCTCAGGAATCCCCATGTGTACCCGACCAGGATGACGACCAGAACAAGCGACAACACCGTTCGCCGCCGCGTCGCCGAGGTGGGCCATGGGTCGTCGGATGCCGGGTTCGAGTTCACGGATCGGGCCGCCAGGGTGGTGGGCCTCACGACTTTGCCCCAGTGCCTCGTGTTTTCCCGGCAACCCATGTTCGTCCGCCCGGGAAGACGAAGACGTGGTCGGCGAAGCCGACGGCGGGCGCTATGGACCGGTGTGCCTGCCAGATGTCGTCACTTTTCACGTAGAGCGCCAGACCGTCGCGGTGGATCACGAGCTTCATGTCGTTCGGCGGCGGATCGTCGTAGTGCTGCAGGACGTAGTTCGGGCGGTCTGCTCCGGCTTTACCGGTGTGGGCGTAGTAGTTCCACATCAGGGGTGAACCGCCGTAGGTTCCCAGCCTGGCGGCATCCCAGGCCAGGGGAATGATCTCCGCCAGTAGTTCGCTACCGGCAAACACCTGTGCGTTCGACCGCTCGTATCCGCCGATGCGGTCTTCGATGGCAGATCCGACGAGCCGTGCCTCGGTGTGCAAGCGAAAATGTGCGGGCAGGCAGATCAAGATGGAAATCATCGCCGCCGCGACTGCCTGCCACGGTCGCCAGGGGATTCCTTTCTCGCGTGCCGTTGCCAACGACATGCGCGAGAATATGACGACCGGAATGATCATGACGGGCACGAAGTGGTGCAGTGCTGCGCCGGGCCAAACGAAGAACGGCAGGTAGTAGGCGGCCGTAAGGAGCGTCAGCGAGCGCGCTAGGGCGTCCTGTCTCTTCCAGTACGCGAGGAACAGGGCGGGAAGAATTCCGCAAGGCAGCAGAAGGTACATCAGTCGCGACCACAGGTGCGGCCAGATCTGCCCGATGTTGTTCAGAATCAACGCGAGAGACGAGCCGGGGTCCACGCGTTCGGCGAGATTCTCGGCCGTGTATTCGCCGCCG
>CAUZBA010000139.1:0-7696 GCA_963577635.1 Phycisphaerae bacterium | reverse complement strand
TGGCCCGCTCAAGCGTTGCGCACCGGCGTGTACGGAGCCGTCGGCCCGAGGGTGATCGCTCTGCCCGCCGGCGGCTACCGTCTCTATTACACGCAGATCCTGCCGCGGCACGGTTTTCCGGCCGGCGCGAACGACTACGGCAACGCCACGACTCGCATCCTCAGCGCAATCTCATCGGACGGCGCGACGTGGGCTCCGGAACACGGCGTGAGGCTTTCACCGCGCGACGGCGGTGCGGGCGCGTTCCGTGTGGTGTCGTCCGAGGTCGTGCCCGTGGCCGACGCGGACAACCGACTGCGGATGTACTACGAGTGTTGCGACGGCCCGCAATCAACACCGAACTCGATACGAAGTGCCGTCAGCGAAGACGGCGGTCTGGTGTGGGTGCCGGAGCCGGGAGTGCGATTCGGGGACGATGGCGGCCACTACATGTCTCCGAGGATCGTGTTCCTGGACGACGGCCGCAGCCGTCTGTACTGCTGCGAACAGGGCCAGGGAATCGTCAGCGCCACGTCGGACGACGGCGGTCTGTCATTTCGCCGCGATCCCGGCGTGCGAATCGCGCAGGATGGAATGTACGACCGCGAGTACGCCTTTGCGCCGGAAATCGTGCGCCCGCGAGGTGCGGGCTACGTGATGTATTACGCCGGGTACGGATCACCCCGCCAGGCCCATATCCTGCGAGCAACCTCGGACGACGGTCTGTTGTGGCAGAAAGAAGCGGACCCGGTCATCTCGCCCGGCGGTGGTCGGTGGGATGCCGCCAAGTGTTCGGAGATGTGCCTGTTTCGCCTGCCTCCCGAAGAAGGCCATCCACCGCGCTATCGCATGGTCTACGAGGCGTGCGACGGGACGGCCGAAAACGCGCGGGGCGTGTGGCGCATTGCCAGTGCGACGTCGGTTACGTGAAGGCAGGAGTACCCTGGCACCGATTGCCCGGTTCGAGAGCGATAAAATGCGAAGAAAGAATCTGGTGATCCTCGACACCCGGGCCATTCTTCTCGCGGCACTCTTGCCCGCTGCCGGGTGCATGTCTGCGAAGCCGCTCGTCCTGTCCGAAACAGGATCGACGACGTACAGCGTCGTCATCGCCCGGGAGGCGGTAAAATCCGAGGAGTACGCCGCCGGGGATCTGACCCACTTTCTGAAGCAAATCACGGGTGCCGAGTTTCCCGTCAGGCGCGACGACGAGCCGGCGTCCGACTTCGAAGTCGTCATCGGCAACACCAACCGGGCGAGCATCAACGACCTTCCGGAACACCTCAGAACCGACATCCCGGAAGGATTCGCGCTGTACCGGTCGGGCCCGAAGCTCCACATCATGGGCAACATCCCGCGTGCGACGCTCTACGGTGTCTACGACTTTCTGGATGTGGATCTGGGCGTTCGATTCCTGACCGCTGAGGTCACGCACATTCCGAAGGCGTCGACGCTGAAGATCCCCATGAGGTCCAGGTCATTCGCACCCCCGATGGAGTACCGCACCATCTGGGAGGTGCTCGGTGGCTCTTCGATCCTGCGAAATCGCATGAACGGCCAGGCGTTCGGAATCGTGTCCGAAAAGATGCTAGGCGGCGTCAAGATTATCGGACCCCCGGTCCACTCGTTCAACAGCCTCGTTCCGGTGGACGAATATTTCGACGAACACCCGGAATATTTCTCGCTGATCGACGGCACGCGCGTGCGCGAATACGACGGCAAGATCACCCAGCTTTGCCTCACCAACCCGGATGTGGATCGCATCAGTCTCGAGAGGATCCGAGGGTGGCTGGGACCCGCGGTGGAAGCCAACCCCTACAACAAGTACCTAGTCAACGTCACGGTCAACGACAGCAATAACTACTGTGAGTGCGAAGCCTGTGTGGCGGTCAACTAGGAGGAAGAGGTGGAGCAGAGCGGCACGACGATGCGGTTCGTCAACCGCCTAGCACGCGCCCTGGCCAAGGACTACCCCAACGTTTCGATAGAGACCTACGGCTACTACTCGCAGCCGCCGAGAAAGGCGCTGCCGGAATCCAACGTCATCATCAAATGGGTCACCGGCACCGATCACCGATACGCAATTGACGATCCGACGTTCGAAAAGAACCGCAAGCAGTTCGCGGAAATGCTCGTATGGAAAAATATCGTCGGCAAGGGGTGGCTCTACTCCTGGACCTACCTCACCCGATCGCCCGACTTCATGGTTCCCAATCCGAACCTGCACCACCTGGCCAGGAACATTCGGATCATGAACAACCACCGGGTGCGCGGCATGTTCGCCCAGATGCAGCAGAGCCGGGCGACGCAGATGCAGAATCTGCGCTATTACCTGGCCGCGCGATGCATGTGGCGGCCACAGACAACCGACGGCCAGAAGGAAATCGAGGAATTCTGCTACCTTTATTACAACGAGGCGGGCGACGACGTCCTCGATTACATTGATTTCCTGCACGATGAATATGGCGACAAGGCACCCGACGCCTCGAAGCTGGATCAGCGTTTCATCGAAGAAGCCAACGTCATCTTCGACCGGGCCGAGGCAAAAGTCACCGCACCAGAAGTCGCGGTGCGCGTCGCCACCTACCGGCTTCCGGTCTGGAAGCTAATGCTCGACCGGGCGTTCGGCACTGCGGGACAGGTGCACGATTTCCCCGTCACCTGGTACTTCCGTCTCGACTTGGAGGACCAGGGACAGAAGGACGGTTGGGAAAAGACCACCGACTTTGAGGGGTGGCGCACCATGCGAATCGACAAGCACTGGCCCAAGCAGGGCGAGAAGCGCCGGGGCGTGGCCTAATACGGGATCAACTTCGACCTGCCGGACACGAATGGCATCCGCCTGGCGATCTGCTTCGGCGCGGTCACCGGCGACACCGATGTCTACGTCGATGGCCGCTAGGTCGGCGAGCAGAAGCTGCCCGCCACCGCCCTGTGGCAGCACGGTTTCTACGTGCCGCTGGAAGAAGGTCTGGCGCCCGGCCGGCACACGCTGATGGTGCGGGTGTACATGCCTCGATGGAAGGCGGGCATCTGGAAACCGGTCTCGATCGTGGACATGTCGCAGCCAGTTTCAGACGAAATCCGGACGGTCGGCAGGCGTTTCATTGAAACGGGACGCGCCGCCGGCCTCACGCACATCAGTGAAAACTACGCGGGCAAAAACGTCCAGACCGAGAAAATGTACTACCCGAAAATCGAGTACTTCCTGACACACGGCCAGGCGCAACGGGTAACCACTGCATCGGGGCCGTGACCCCCGCGCGGCGTCAAGGAACTTCTTCGGATGCGGATCCCTGCTCCGCATCGCCGGCCTAGAGCGTTTTCATTCATGACGTAGTTTTGAGCGTCGGCGAAGCAAGCCTGGCACGGAGGGCGAAGCAGGCGACCCCGCAGTGGGTCGGCGATGCAGCACGACAAAGTCAGGCGCGGCTGCAGCCAGCTCAGGACGCTACGTCATGGATGAAACCGCTCTAAATCGCGATCTGCGGAGCCGGCCGCGTTCTCCACCCCCAGGTCAGCGCCGCCAGCGTAAGGATCACCGCAAAGGCGAACATCACGTATCCTGAGTACGTTCGGAAGGTCAGTGATGCCCACGGCCAGGGCCACTTGAAGATCGTAAAGTTGATACTGAAGTAGAACCACGTGGCGGTCAGGAGTCCCCAGCGCGCAAACGATCGGCCGGACTGCCCCCTTCTCTGCAGCTTCAGGAACAACAGCGCCGCCGCGATCATGACCGCCATGGGAACAACGAACAGCCAGATCCAGCCGGCAGCGGCGGCCACCATGTCGGTCCTGTAGCTCAACTCCCGCAACGTCTTGCCCGCAATGGGCAGCGCCAGCAGGGGAAACGACAGCAGGTACGGCCAGTAGCGCCCCGCGGTGATCGCGATCAGGGGGATGAAACCCATCGTAAGTGCCAGGTCCGCGACGACGTCAAAACGATCGAAAGACAGAAAGCTCCACGCCGCAAGGCCGGCCGCGTGAAACACCGCCAGCGTCCACTCGACGGCCGGCGAGATCTCGACTTCGTCCGCATGATCCGCGTTGCCGTCTGAGTCGCCGGAGGCGATGAACTTTCGGTTTCGCCACAACCCCAGCGCCAGGCCACCACCGAGGACGAAACCGAAGATGATCTCCATCATGTTCCACCAGTTCACGTACGCATCGATCCCGGCGAAGGGTCCGGAGCGAAAGCTTTCGACATTCCACGCGTGAAACGCCTGCACCGACTGGCCCAACGCGAAGCCGCAGCCACCGGTGATGATGCCCCAGAACGCCATATTCCGGGCCAGGCAATCCTTCTTGACCCAGCCCACATATGCCGCCAGCCCCAGCAGCGCGAAGAGCAACCCGCCCCACCGCTCGCGGCGGGGTCGCAGATCCGGTTTGTCCGGCTCCCAGTCCCAGTGATCCGAAAAGAAAATCGCCGGCAACTTGCCTTGCGACGGATTGAACGGCTCATTGACCAGATACATCCCGGCGAATAGCAGCCCCGTTATCACGAACAGAAGACACATGATCTCCATGGGCCGATAGCGACGGGCGCTCAACGCCATGCCCAGAAACGCGCCGCCGAAACCTATCCAGATCCCGCCTTTGACGAACAGGCCAAGCAATCCCCACCATAGCGCCGGCCAGTTCCCGTGAAGTTCGACATCGTGCGTCAGGCCGACCGTCTGACCGTAGGTCATCGAGCCGCCGAAGCCGAACCCGACAGCGGTCATCGCGACGACCCTAGCGGCCCTCAGAGAAGAGGCACGGGGACAAAAGAGAAGCACGAGCACCAGCGCCACGAGCAGTCCCGCGATCATCGCACCGGTTTCGTGACCATACTGGCCTCTGATTCCCCATCCCATCCCGCCCGCCGAGGCGGCGAGCAGCATCGCGAGCCACGGCGAAACGGTTGATCCGGGATCGCGTTGCGATTCCAGAGATTCAATGCCGGGAGTAAGAGCGGACAATTGTCGAATCTACCTCTTCACTGGAGTATTGGCCGAAGCACCGGCGACTTGCGTCGCCATCATACTGGGGCAAAATCCGGTTATCCGATTCGTCTCGCGATGCGCGGTCGAATGACCGCGGTTGGCTTCGGGCGGACCAGCCGCTTATTCTCGCGGTCGTTGCGGTGCGGGGCGGTGTTGATGACTTCTGAAGGGATCGCGCCATGGACAAGAGAACCGGGCGAACCACCGCTCGTGGAGAAATTCGGCCACAATCCGTCGCAAAGTTGTGCCACGGCGACGATCCGGGGCTCGACATTGCCGAAGCGCTGTCGCCCGCGACACGTCTCTCGCGCCGGGAGTTTCTTCGCGCCGGCGTCATCGGGAGCGGAATGCTGCTGCTCAGTCCGCGTGCCGGTGCGGCCGGGACCGCGACGACGCAAGAGAGCTCGGAAGGCGACATCGACGCTCACGTACACGTCTGGACACCCGACACGCAGCGCTTTCCGCTCCAATCCGGCTGGACGAAAGACCGCATGCACCCGCCCAGCTTCACCGCCGAGCAGCTGTTGATGCACACGCGCCCGCTCGGCGTGACCCGAGTGGTTCTGATTCAGATGAGCTACTACGGCTTCGACAACTCATACATGCTGGACATCATGCGCCGGTACAAGGGCATGTTCTCCGGAGTCGCCATCATCGGTGAGAATTCGAACTCGCGTGCGAAGATGTTGGAGCTTGCAAAGCAGGGAGTCCGGGGCTTTCGCATCTATCTCGCGGGCAAGGGGGCGTCAACGCGCTATCTCGACGGCGAGGCCATGGCCGCCATGTGGCAGTGCGGAGCCGACGAGGGCCTCGCCATCTGCGCCCTGACCAACGCCCAGGAACTGCCCGCGATCGACCGGATGTGTGAGCGCTTCGCCGACACGCCCGTCGTGATCGACCACTTCGCGAGGATCGGTGTCGACGAGATTCTCGAAAAGGATGTCAAGCAACTCTGCTCGCTGGCCCGCCACAAGAACATTTCGGTCAAGGCCTCGGCGTTCTCCTCGTTGAGCAAGAAGAAGGCGCCCTATCTCGATATGGGCCCCATGATCCGACGTGTGGTCGACGCGTACGGACCGCAGCGCGTCATGTGGGGAACCGACTGCCCGTACCAGGTCCAGAAAGATCACACCTACAGGGACTCGATCGACCTGATCCGCGAACAGCTGGACTTCCTCTCCGCGAGCGACAAGCAGTGGATCCTGAGAAAAACGGCCGAGCGGGTGTTTTTCACCTGAATCTTTACCAATACTTCAATGCATCCTCGAACATCGCATGCAGATCGTCTGCCTCCGCGGGGCGCGGCGAAAGTTTCGTGACGCGATGCTGCGGCAGTGTGCCCTCCACGAGCGCCGGGATGTCGTCGGGACCGAACCCGACGGCCGAGAGGCCGTTAGGCACCTTCAACCGCCGCATGAACTCGATGATGCAGTCGGCCAGAACGATTCCGGCGTCGGCGTCGGCGACGCCCGACACATCCGCGCCCAGGGCTGCGGCCGCGGCCAGGTGGCGATCCGGGCAGGCCTGCGCCGTAAAGCGAAATACCGAGGGGGTGTTGAGGATCACCGACATGCCGTGCGGGACGATCGCGTGGTCCACGTCGTACCCTTCCGGCTTGAACTGCCGCACCATGCCGGACACGGGGTACGACATCCCGTGACAAAGGTGCACGCCCGCGTTGCCGAACCCCACACCGGCGTACGAGGCAGCCAGGATCATCATGCCGCGCGCCGCGTCGTCGTCCGGGTGCTCGACCGCGCGGACGAGATACTGCGCGACCATGCGCATCGCCTGCAGAGACCAGATATCACTGATCGGGTTTGAACCCTGGTACGCCGGCCGCATCAACGGCCGTTCGGGGCGCGGCCGGCTGTTGAATGGCGTCGCCGTGTACGACTCGACCGCGTGTGCCAGAACATCCAACCCCGTCGACGCGGCGACCTGCGCCGGCATCGTCTTGGTGTTGTCCGGATCAAGCAGCCCGAGCGTTGGCTTCAGACGCCTGTGCGCGATGCCCGTCTTGGCGCCCATGCGTACCAGGTCGAATATCGCAACGCCCGTCGTTTCGCTGCCCGTCCCCGCCGTCGTCGGTACCGCGATCAGCGGCTTGACCGGTCCGGGCACCGGCTTGCCCTTGCCGATCGGCGCATTGACATAGTCGAGAAAATCCGCCGGGTGCGATGCGTAGAGGTTGGCAGCCTTGGCCGTATCGATTGACGACCCGCCCCCCACCGCGACATACGCGTCGAAATCTCCCGTCCTGGCGAAATCGATCGCGTCGATGAACGATTCATCCGTCGGTTCGACCCGTACGCGATCGTACAACGCGTATTCAACGCCTTCGTCGTCCAGCGCCTGCCGCACCGTGTCGACGGGAGCCATGCCGACCAGCTTCGCATCCGTCACCAGCATCGCCCGCGCCGCGCGGAGATCGACAAGATCCATTCCGATCTCGCGTGTCACGCCGGGCCCGAAACGAACGGTCGACGTGGCCATCTCGAATGCGGTGTCACGGGTCATGAACAGTCTCCGGTACTCACCTGATCCGGGATATCGGAACGATCATGTTACACAGCCGTCGGGGCGATGACCGGTGACCTTGCCCCCTGAAACGAGTTCATGTCGAATGTTAGTGAATTCGTCATGGACGCATTCAGGGAATGGCAAGGATCATGGCCAAGAAACGGCAGGGCGCTGAGCAGATCATCCCAAAACTGAGGGAGGCGGAG
>CAUZBA010000138.1:0-7704 GCA_963577635.1 Phycisphaerae bacterium | reverse complement strand
CACGGTCGGTGTACTTGGTCACCGAACTGACCGAAGCTCGGTAGCAGTGCCACCAGCAATGATTGTTGTGACAACTGGAGCGGTGCGATCTGGTCGTGCTGGGATATGTCCCATTCAGTCAGCTCGGATCCGAGTTGCTGTTCGAGGTCATCAGTCGTGCGTACGAGCGGGTGAGCCTGATCGTGACGACGAACCTGCCCTTCGAGCAGTGGACCGAGGTGTGCGGATCCGATCGCCTCACCGGGGCGATACTGGACCGGCTCACGCACCGGGTCCACATCCTCGAAGCCAATGGTGAGAGCTGCCGGCTGCGCGACGCCAAACGCCGGCAGAAGCGACGACCATCAGAGGATCAGTAACAGGAGCTTGACGTCCCGCCGCGAGCGGGTGATATTACGCACCGAGCGCTGCACTTTTCGTCCGCCACCCGGCGCACTTTTGCTCCGCCCTTCACACGCGGGACGCGACTTCGACGGCGAGAAGGCACAGAACGATCGAAACGCAAAGAACGAACAGTTTCGCCAACAGGTTTCGGATTCGAATCATGTTGGGTGTTCAGTACAGGCCGGCACCGTCACGTCGGCGTTGTCGCTTGCGTTCGCCGGAATTAAGGTGCTCCTCGGCTGATGCCTCCACGATCGCGGACTCGTTGATTTCGACGCCGAGGCCCGGATCGTCGGTGACGGGATAGCGCGGACCCTCCGGTGTGGGCTGGCGCGGGTACATGTCCGAGTCGCGTGGGCAGAACGAACCGTCTCTGTTTCGGTTTCGATCCTCCATCCAGGCGACATTCGGTAGCGCCGCCATGTAGTGAATGATGGCCGCCGTGCTCAGGGGGGTAATCGCCAGGTGCGGCATCATGTCGATGTAGTGCGTTTCGCACAGGCCGGCCACCTTCATCGACTCGGTGAAACCGCCGACGTTGCCGATGTCGATGCGGGCCAGTTGCACGAGATCCTGCTCGATGAACGGCCGCCATTCCCACTTGCTTGTGAACACCTCGCCGACGGCGAATGGAATGTCGGTCATCTGGCGCAGCGCCGCGTAGGCCCCGGGCGTGGCTTCACGGATCGGGTCTTCGATGAAATCGAGCGTTCCCGGCGGCAGGCACTGGCAGAATGACGCCGCCTCGGCTACGGAAAACGCGTGGTGGTAGTCGACACCCAGCGCGGGGCCGGGACCGACCGACTCGCGCACCTTGATCATCCTGGGGGCCGCCAGCTCGATCGACTCACGCGGCTCCCAGATTCCCTTGTCTTTGCCCATCGACATGCTCAGGCGCAGGGCCTGCCAGCCCTGCGACACCCAGTCGGGCACGACCTCGTCGGCGACGGGGCA
Organism: Phycisphaerae bacterium; assembly: GCA_963577635.1. Classification (GTDB taxonomy): domain Bacteria; phylum Planctomycetota; class Phycisphaerae; order Phycisphaerales; family Phycisphaeraceae; genus CAUZBA01. Next base: position 6,366 of record CAUZBA010000138.1, on the reverse strand, counting down.
GAAACAGGGAATGGAATCTCTCTGCTTTCCTCCAAGCAGCTGGTAAACCGGTACGTCCAGGCTGCGGGCCACCAGGTCGTGCAACGCCACGTCCAGCGCGGAGGTTGCGGCGGCCACGACGCGCCCGCCTTCCATGGCTCCGCCGCGGTACATCTGCTCCCACAGGGAGCCGAGTCGTCGCGGGTCCTGCCCGAGGAGAAACGCGCGAAAGTGGCGGACCGCTGCTTCGAACAGGAAGCCGCGCTTCCAGACGGACGGACCGGCCTCTCCCCAGCCGATGCACCCGTTGTCCGCCTCGACCTTCACCAGCGGCTGGCTGGGCGTAACGAGGTAGCATTTCACTTCGGTGATTTTCATCAAGTTATTCCCTGTTGGATCGTGGTCTGTCGACAGCCCGACCGAACATCGCAACAATCCTGCGCACCGGCACGTTGCCACGACGGTGCCGACCGGCTAGGTTATGGATTCCTTTCAATATCGGCAAGAGGTGGGCGGCGTGAAGATTACGGACATCGAGGTCGTTGCGTTGCGCGTGCCGTACGAACAGCGCATCCGAAAGCGGTTCCACCATTTCGCCATGGATGAGCGGGTGACCGTTTACCGGATGCGTACGGACACCGGCCTTGTCGGTCTCGGCGAGAATCCGGGACCGCCTCTCGCGCCCGAGCGTCTCGACGCGTACGTGGGAACCGACCCGTTCGATCACGTGATGAGCCGGGGCCCGTTCCACCTCGACATGGCCTGTTACGACCTGATGGGAAAGCACCTGGGCATTCCGGCCTGGAAGCTGATGGGCCAGAAAATGAGGGACTGGGTGGCGATGGGCTGGTGGATGCCCTGCATGTCGCCTCAGGATACAGCGGCGGAAGTCCAGGTCGCCGTGGAACGCGGCTATCGCGCGCTGAAGTGCAAGGCCCGGGCGTTCTATGACGTCGTCGAACAGTCGCGTGCGATTCAGGACGTGGCTCCGCCGGATTTCCGCGTGGAGTACGACTTCAACGGCGCCCTGATCAATGTCGAGACGGCCCTGCAGGTTCTGCGGCAGCTCGAGGACTTCCCGGTCGTCAAGGGCATCGAGGAGCCGATCTTCGCTCACGACACCGAAGGCTGGCGCCGGCTTCACCGGCAGATCCGGATTCCCTTTTATCTGCACGGTGTCAACGTGCTGCTCGAAGGGCCCGTCCGGCAACCCTCGGGCCCCTGGCACGCGTTGCGCGCCGGAGACATCGACGGCGCGCTGTGCAGCCACGAATCCGTGCGCAGCGCCTTGGCAGCGGGCTGGACCTTTGCGGCGGCGAATACGCCGATCCTCCTGCAATACGTCGGTACCGGGATTACCACGGCGTTCGCGTGCCACCTGGGCGCGGCCATGCCCACGGCAACACTGCCCGGGGTGACCGTCAGCCACGCCTACGAGGATGACCTGATCACCGAGCCGCACGTGATGCACCGCGGTTTTCTCAGGGTCCCGCAGGGCCCGGGCCTGGGTGTGGAACTGGATGAGCATGCCGTGCAGCGATACAGCGGGACATCTGCCCCTCAATGGCCCCGTCACCTGTCAGTGGTGCACCTGCCCGGCCAGATCAGGCACTGCTACAGGAATCTGCAGCAGGCGGAACAGCTCATGAAACTCGGCGTCGACGAGCCGTTCGTTCCCGGAGTGCGCCTCGAGGAGTGGGAAGACGACGACAGCGAACAATTTGATACCCTTTGGAAGCAGCTTCAGGAAAGCGACGGCCCGATCTGGAACAATTGATGTTGAGCATTGAAAATAAAACGCCTCCGGAGACCACCACATGATTCGCGTAGCAGGTGCGACGTTCAGCTTCGGTGACATCGAACTGGAAGAGTCTGCGGACATTCTCAAGCGGCTGGGGTTCGACCTCGCGGACGTGGGCGCCGGTTGGAGCGGCCTGCACCAGGTCATGCCGCAGGAGGCCGCGGACGATCCCGAGGGTCAGGCCGAGCGACTTCGCCGTGTGATGGACGCGCGGGGCCTGGGCGTCAGCGAGCTGTTCATCATGCACTTCGGAAAACCGATCAATCACCCCGACCCCAAGGTACGGCAATGGTCTCGTTCGATGTTCGACCGGGTCACTGAATTCGCGCAACTGGCCAAGTTTGAGAGCGTCATGCTGATTCCGGGCCACGTGCACGACGAACTGGGCCAGACGGACGTGCAGGCCTTCGACACCTCTATAGAGGAGCTGCACCACATGGTGGCGGTGGCCGGCGACAAGGGGCTGCAGTGCAACATCGAGCCCTGCGTCGGATCGATCGCGCAGCATCCGGCCGACGCGATCAGGCTGATAAAGGCGGTGCCGGGCCTGGCCCTGACGGTTGACTACGCCCACCAGGTGCAGCTCGATTACTCTCAGGAGCAGATCGAGGCACTGCATCCCTTCGCTCGCCATTTCCATGCCAAGCAGTCGGCGCCCGGCGCGTTCCAGGCATTGCCCGATGAGGGAACCGTCGACTTTGCTCGAATCATCGACAAGCTCAAGGCCGACGGTTACGACGGCGTCGTCTGTATCGAATTCGTTGAGAAGCAGGAGCTTCTTGACGCCGGCTGGGACATGCAGCAGCAGACGGCTCGTCTGAAGCAGATCGTCGAGGACGCGTTGGCGGTGTGATCGCTTCGATATTTTGAAACTCTGATCTGTTGTTCGATTTCAGTTAGTTTGAATTAATCAAGAGAGTAGCTTCATGAATAAGTCCGACACGTTCACGCGTCCTCCCAAGGAACTGATCGAACCCTTCTGGGAATTAGGCACCGCGGCGATCAGCTCGGCCCTGCGCGAGGTGTGCGGCATTCGCAGGGCCTTCATTACCGGTCCGGTGTCGTACACGCCCGGGCTGAAGATGGTCGGAACCGCGGTGACGCTCAGCTTTCTGCCCAAGCGCGAAGACCAGGCGGAGACGATGGAACAGGAGAACGAGGAATCACAGGAATCCACCTCGGCGCTTTGGGCCGCGGTCATCGCCGTCCAGGAAGGCGACGTGCTGGTCGTGGACTGCCGCGGCAACATGCAGACGGGCTGCCTGGGCGACATGCTCATGACCGGCATCCACGCCAAGGGCTGCAGAGGTCTGGTCGTGGACGGCTGCGTGCGCGACACGCCGCATGCCAAGAAGCTCGGTCTGCCTCTTTACCTGAAAGGGGCGACACCACACAACGCCGGACACTACGAAATGTACCCGTGGGACTACAACGTGGCGATCGGGTGCGGTGGCATCCTGGTGTTGCCCGGCGACATCATCGTCGGTGACGACGACGGCGTGGTCGTCGTTCCCCCGAAGGTTGCGCCGAAGATCATCGAGTGCAGCAAGACGCGTGAAACCCGCGAGGTGTTCGAGCGGATGAAGCTGAAGGAGACGGGTGATGTACGCAAGTACTACCCGATGAACGCGGAAGGCGAGAAGGAGTACGTAGAGTGGCTCGAGGAAACGGGCCAATCCAAAGACGCATCGTAAGTTGGGCGGTTCAGGCCCTGCGCCGCTGGAACATGACATGCCAAAATACCGCGCGGCCGTCATCGGCTTGGGCTGGACGGGTCTGCTCTACGACCTGGCCGAGCGCAGTAGTGAGAAGTTTCACGTCGACGACGTAGACCGCCCCACGCCCCCGCTGGAGGTCCATCGGCCCTTCTACAACAGCCCGAACCCGGGCAGTGACCGATATCCCACGACCTACTGCGAAGCGTTGTGGAATCGACCGGGAATCGATCTGGTTGCGGCCGCCGACCGCGATCGAACGCGGCTCGACGTCTTCACCGAACGCTACGGCGTCCGCGACGTCTACACGGATGCCGGGCAGATGCTCAGCGAGCAGCGGCCGCAGATCGTCGCCATCTGCACCAACGCGAAGGGTCGCGCCGACCTGACGTGCCTGGCGGTGAAGCACGGCGTCAGGGGAATCCTCACCGAAAAACCGATGGCCCACTCGCTGGAGGAGGCCGACCGCATGGTGCGCGTCTGCGCCGAAGCGGCTGTGCCTCTCTGCTGCGGAGCGATCTCCACAACCGATCCATCGTTCTCTGCGGCGCGCGAACTGGTGCGCGGGGGCGCCATCGGCGAGGTCGTCTCCATGGAGGCCGCAGCGCCTTCGGCTCAGCACCAGAACTGGGCCTATTTTCTGGCCGGCGACCTGGCCTGGGTGGTCGGATCGGGCGACGAGGCGCGGCGCGAATCCGGCAGCGACGAGTTTCGCGGCCAGGGATTCATCGTGGCCGAGGACGGACTGTGCGTGCACTTTCGACACGGTGCGCCGCAGCTTCGCGTCAGCGGTACCGAAGGCGAAATCAGTTTCGACCCTCGCACCGGCTGGTCGCTCGTACAGGCGACGGGGACCGGAAAGGCTCGGCAACCCGAGCCCTGCCCATGGCCGGTGACGCAGTTCAAGCCGCCCTATGGCGCCGTCCACTGTCTGACGGATATTCTCGATTGCCTCGAGGGTCGACTGGACGAACCCAAGAACTCAGGCCGTTGCGTCGCAACGGCGCTGGAAGTCGAGGTCGCGCTGAAATTATCCTCAGCCCGCGGCGGAGCCCGTGTCGACCTGCCCCTCACCGACCGCGCCGCCGGCCTGAACTACGATTGGTTTCGGTAGCGCCCTACGGCCGCCCGACGTATGTCGGCTTCGGGACGCTGATCACCGCTCCGGTGTGGGTCAGGTTCCCGGTGTCCCGGTCGATTCGAAACGACCAGACGGTGTCCGACTCCTGATGGGCGACGAGCATGAAATCTCCATCCGGCTCGACGTGAAAGATGCGCGGGCTCTTGCCACCGCAGGGAACATGACCCCGCGGCGTCATTCGACCATTGTCCTGATCGATCGAATAGATGACGATGCTGTCGTGGCCGCGGTTCGATCCATAGAGGAACCGGCCGCAGGACAGCACGTGCACGTCGGAGGCGCTGCTGAACGGCTCGAAGTCGTCCGGAATCATGCTGAGCGTTTCGATGGCTGACAGACGCCCGGATGCGGCGTCGAAGTTGCACGCGGTCATCGTGTTGTCGCGCTGGTTGAGCACGTACGCGAACTTCCCATTCGGGTGAAGGTCCATGTGCCGCGGCCCGGCACCCTGGGCGAACTGCGGTTCCGCCTCGTTGCTGGGTGAGAGCGTGCCCGTCTCCACATCGAACCGGTATTGAATGACCCTGTCCAGACCCAGGTCCGCCACGTACACGAACCGGTTCGACGGATCGGCCATGCACGAGTGGGCGTGCGATTCGGGGCCGTGGTCCTTGACGTCGGTGGCGGGCCCGAGCGTTCCGTTGTCCAGGACGGGTATCACCGACACGCCTGCGCCAACGTAGTGAGCGAGAAATAGAAATTGTCCGGTCCGATCCATCGCGACGTGACAGGGCCCCGCCAACTGCGATGCGACGCGATTCAGAAACGTCAGGGCCCCGGTTGCCGGATCGATCTCGAACGCGGACACGGCTCCTGACTTCTCCCCCTGGTACTTCGTGATCTCGTTCACCGCATAGAGGCGCCGATGCCTTCGATCGAAAGTCATGAAGGCGGGATTCTCGCCGGCCTTCACCGGATCGCCACGGGCAGCGAGCGACCCGTCGTCGCGGTTCAATTCGTAGACGAAGATCGAATCGGTCACGCCGCCGACGTAGATCACGTCATCGTTCATGTGATGGGATTCCTATGCAAATGCCGAAAACTGTCCGCGCCCGTTGTTCTGAGTGTGACGCTTCCTGCAACGGTGTCAAACGGACCCCCACATTCGCGCTCGACATCGCTTCGAAAAAGTGCGACACTCGCAAATAGACGTCCGACCCCGAGATATCAACATGAGTCAGTCCCGACACGGCGCGATCACGGCGATCCACATCGGGTTGACCGCGGTCGTCGGGATCGTGCTCTATACCAACACGTTGCGTGTTCCGTTCATTTTTGACGACCAGCGCAACATCATCGGGAATCGGCACGTTCACCTGCAGCGCTTCAGCCTGAACGGCCTGGTCGATGCCGGGTTCGCAAGCCCGGACCCGATGCGGCCGGTTGCGTACATCACTTTTGCCCTCAACTATCTATGCCACGGGCACGACGTCGTCGGGTATCACGTCGTCAACGTGGCCATACACGTCGTCACCGGCGTACTGATCTATTTACTTGCCGCTACCACGTTCAGCCTGTGGGCGCAGTTCAGCATAGGGGCAGGCGGTTCACTGTCGCGGTGTCCCCGTCCGCCGACCGATCTGATGGCGCTTGCGGCGTCGCTGCTGTTCGTGACTCATCCGCTTGCGACCCAGTCGGTCACTTACGTCGTTCAGCGGATGAACAGCCTGGCCGCCATGTTCTCGATCCTGTCGCTGCTTCTGTACGTTCGCGGGCGGCTTGGCCCGGGC
>CAUZBA010000137.1:0-7725 GCA_963577635.1 Phycisphaerae bacterium | reverse complement strand
CAACACCACCGAACCCCACTGCGCGATCCGCTCGCCCGTGGCATCAGGAGCATCACGATCAGGCCAAACTCCGGATGAGCCGCTGCCCTGGTGAGAAATGCGGGCTAGCGGGCCCCGCGAGCCCCGCGGGAGAGTTTGCGCTTGAATGCCCCCGACGAAAGCGATCGCAACAGCGGCAAGTTGTTTGTCCTGGACACGAACGTCCTGCTGCACAATCCGGCGGCGCTGTTCATGTTCGACGACAACACGGTCGTCATCCCCTTCGTCGTCCTGGAAGAGCTGGACAAGTTCAAGAGCCAGAATGACGACGTGGGGCGCAACGCCCGCGAAGTGATCCGGCACCTGGACCGATTGCGGACCGCGGGGAACCTGGGCAAGGGCGTCACCTGGAACGGCCACGGCGGCACGATCCGCATCGAACTGTCCAGCCCGGATCGGCCCGCGGCCCTGATCGCTGACGAGCCGGACAACCGGATCATCTCGGTGGCGCTGGCCCAGCAACACCAGGGACATCGCACGATTCTTATCTCGAAGGACCTGAACGTCCGCATCAAGTCCGATGCGCTGGGCCTCCACACCGAAGACTTTGAGGCCCAGAAGGTCGACGCCGACCGGCTTTATTCCGGGTACGTCAGCGTGACCGTGCCGGGCGATGTGATCAATTCACTCTACAACGAAAAGCAGATTCCTCTGGAGACTCTGCAGCCGCATCTGAAAGTCGAGGGTGAAAGCGGCGAGGCTCTCGCGACCGACCTGTTCGCGAACCAGTACGTCCAGTTGCGTGACGCGATGGACGAGTCGTACACGGGGTTGGTCCGACGACTGGCTGAAACCGACCACGTGATCACCGTGCACGGGCCGCGCAAACCCATCTATGGAATCATGGCCCGCAACGTCCAGCAGACCATGGCCTTCGATCTTCTCCTGGATGACGAGGTCAAGCTGGTTACCCTCCTGGGGACGGCGGGCACGGGCAAGACACTTCTGGCCGTAGCCGCCGGGATGGCGAAGACGGTCACCGAAGATCGCTACGACAAGCTGCTGGTCGCGCGCCCGATCATGCCCATGGGGCGGGACATCGGTTACCTCTCCGGGCGACAAGGACGAAAAGCTCTCTGCCTGGATGCAGCCGATCTTCGACAACCTCACCTATCTGCTGTCCATGCGCGGCGCCGGGTCGCAGCATGCCGAAAGCCGGTCGGCCGAGCAACGAATCAACCAGCTGCGCAGCAGCGGGCAGCTCGTGCTCGAACCGCTCACGTACATTCGCGGCCGCAGTATCCCCCGGCAGTTCATCATCGTTGTCGAAGCACAGAACCTCACGCCGCACGAGGTCAAGACCATTGTTTCGCGGGTGGGTGAGGGAACAAAGATTGTCCTGACCGGTGACGTCGGCCAGATCGACAACCCCTATCTCTACAGTTCATCTAACGGCCTGTCCTATGTTGTGGAAACACTCAAGGGCAACGGCATCGTGGGTCACATCACCCTCACACGCAGCGAGCGTTCCGCTCTCGCATCCCTGGCAGCTGAAGCACTATAGCCCGCGTTTCTCACCAGTTTCACCGCCCAGCGGGCGGCTTCGCTCGCTGGCTTCGTCCTCCGTGCGATCCGTCCTCGACGTAGTATTCAGCTACGCCTGCGGAGGGTCGCGTGTGCGTCCTTGCCCGCGAACGAACCTGCCGCGTTGGTGCGCACATTGTCACCGGCTGCGCATCAAAGGCCCCGCCTTAAGTCTCAACACCGCTGGCCGTTCCACCACCGCGCGGCGAAACTGGTGAGAAATGCGGGCTACGAACGGGCGGTGTGCAAGGGAAAGTTGACAGGATCGACAGGATGATCAGAGCGTGAGAGCAGGAAAGCGGAAGAGCAGGAAAGTTGTCCGACTCCGATTTTCTGTTTCCCTGCTCTCGTGCTCTCCTGCTCTCGCCGATCCCGTAGATCTCCCGGATCCATCCTGTAGATCCTGTCAACTGCGAAATAGACTTCTCCTGGAGCGGCGAGCCGCCGGCGACTCGGCCTGACCGGTTACAGGTGTACAATAGCGCACCGTACACACGGGAATCGATTGATGTCGCAGGCCGCAGAAACGGCGCCAAACAGGGAACCGGATACGCCACGGGTGCGGCGCCGCACGTCGTGGCGCCGTCGCCTGCTCTGGGCGGTGGGTCTGTTCCTGATCGTCTTGATCCTGCTGATCGCATTTCTGCCAACGATCGCGAGCACCGGCGCGGGGAAGAGCGTGGTGCTCCGAATCGTCAACAGCTTGTACGCGGGCAATGTCCAGGTTGAGCATCTGAGCCTGGGATGGTCGGCCGGTCAGAGCATCGCGGGACTGACGGTCCACGACGCGGCTGGCAAACCGGTCATCAGTGCCAGGAATATCGAGGCACACGATGTTTCGCTCTGGTCGGCACTCCGCGGCGACATGAATGTCGGCCACGTGCGTGTCGTGGGGGGAATCCTGCAGGTTGATCGGATCGAGCAGGAGCCCGGCGGCGACCCGAGCTGAACCGCGTCCGACTCCGTCAACCACCGGCACCAGGAGGCCCGCACCGCGTCCGGCAGGCCGCGTGTTTCCAGATTTGAGCATCAAGCTCGAACTCGTCGACGCGAAGGTGCACTACGTCAGCGCGAATCCGGACGAGTCGATCGAGGTGACACTGCCTTCGGCCGTTTTGGACATCCCCGACCCCACGCGAATTCACGCTGCGTTCGATGCTGACGTGCGTCAGGGTGCGCACCACGGCCGGCTCACGAGCGACGTGACGCTGAAGGATCTGTTCAACTCCGAGGGCCTGCTGCGTGCGGAGGGGTTCGAAATCGAAGGAGAAGCCGTGGCCGCGGAGGTGCCGGTTGGGTTCCTGGACCGAACCCTGCGGTTCGGCGGGCTGCTCGAGGCCGTTCTCGGGCCCATGGTGGAGGCGGAGTTTCACGCCAGGGGGGATGGCGAGCTCTTTGACGCCGCGGTGACTGTGCAGAGCGAGCGGCTCACGATGACCGGCCAGTTCGTCCGCCACGACGGCGCGATCACCGCCAAACCGGGCGCCCATCCCACGGCGACACTGAATGTCGACCCGAAAGCGTGGAACGCCCTGGCGTCAAGGTTTGCGGCGCTTCACGGCACCACACTGCTGGCGCCGTTCGCGATTCGTGCCGAATGGACTGACCTGGCCGTACCGGCTGAGAATCGCAGAATCAACTGGCCGCAGGCCAGGACGGCCGCGCAGATCCGCGTGGAAGACATATCGATCGACGTACCGGGTACGGGCCGGATTCTCCTGACGGGCACGGCGATCGCGTTGGATTCGCAGGCCATCGGCAACAGCGTTGAAGTCACGCTTTCGGCCATGGCCGAATACGACGGCCGTCGCGCCGAGCTTGGGGTGTCGGCCACGGTGGACAACATCGCGATCGAGGACGATGCGGCACGTCAAGGACCGCACACCACGATCAACTGCAAGCTCACCGACTTGCCCGTGGAGCTTCTGGACCAATTCGTTGCGACGTTCAAGCAAGGCGCCACCGAGGCAATCGGCCCAAGACTCGATGTCGTATTCGGCGCGAGTCTGGGCGGCAATGGTGCGGGCGAGGCCGCGGCGCCCGCCGCGTATACGCTGACTCTGGCGGCCGAGCGCCTCAACGCGGAATTCGCCGGCACGTTCGACCTCGAAGATCTCAACGCGACGTCTTCGGGCTCTTGCAACTTAACATTGCGGCCGGACCTTCTTCGCCGCGTGACCGAGCACTACGGCGACCGCTTGCCGCAGCAACTGTGGAAAATCAGTATGGAGCGCGACGCAACCGCGACGGTCACGCTGGACAACGTGGCGGTACCCTTGCGTTCTAACGACCCGACGGCCGCCGTTACCGGCTCGGCAACCTTAGCGGTTGAGGAACTGGCTCTGGCCGGTCTGGCGGGATTCGATCCGGTTTCGTTGAGCCGCACGGTCGTGACACTGGAGAAACCCGAACAAGGCTCCGACGCGACGTTTCAGGCTGAGGCTCAGTTGACGCATGGCCAGGACAAGATCCACCTGCGCGCCGGCGGAACCGTCCGGTCGCTGGCCGACCCGACGGCGGTGGTCGAAGCCACATGCGAAGCCGACATGACGTTGAGCCCCCGGTTGGTGGCCTTGTTGAAGGCACAGAACATCCTGGTGCTCCCTGAGACATGGCAGGCGTTGGAACTCGCCGACGCCGCCCGTGTGCGGGCCGAACTGATCGATCTGAAGGTTCCCCTCTCGAAACCCTTCGACGCGGTGGCGATGTCGGGCAGCCTGGCATTCGGAATCGACGAACTGTCGATCGCCGGAGCGCAGACGTTGCAGGGCGTAACGCTGCGGCAGGTCAGCTTCAGAATCGATGCCGCCGCCTTGGGCGGGCCCGTTAACTTCAGTGGTGCCGCCGAGGTGTTCACGAGAAACAAGAAGGGCCGAATTGACGCTACGGGGTCGATCAGTGGTCTGGACGGATCTGAACCTTCGTGCCGCGTTCAGCTTCAAGCCCGAAACGTTTCGGTGCCGTTGCGCCTGCTCGTAGCGGGTGCGGCCGATGCCGTTGTGACGTTGAATGCAGACCTGGCCGGCCAGATGGCCACGGGTAGTCACGCCTCGCTGACCAGGGCGTCGTATATCGAACTGGATATCACGCCCCAGATTTACAAGCAAGTCGTCCAGAGCCGCGTGCCAGGCGTACCGAACGCGCCGGGCGACAATGCGCTGACACTCGTGGCACCCGCTCGTCTGAGAATCGATTTTGAAGAGGCCCGCATCGGCCTGACCCGCGATCGCGACACGGCAGGCGAGGCAGCCACTGGGCCGAATCTGGCCGACTGCCGCGTCGCTCTTGCCGCCACGGTCCCGGTCGCGTCGTTTCGCGTGGTCGAATCGAGCCAGCAGATAACCATCAGGGATTTGAGCGCATCGCTGAAGAGCAAGGATCTGTCGGGCACCAACGTCTTTGACCTGCGCGGAACAGTGCAGACGAAGGATCCCTCGACCGGCGAGACCAAATCGACGCCGCTGACCTCGTCGACCACGATTCGCAACCTCCTCGGCCCCGATGGCCGGTTCAATGTGAATAAGGCCACCGCGCAAACCAGGACGAATCTGCCCAATCTTCCGGTCGCCGTGATCGACGCGCTTGCCCGGATGGAAGGCAGGCTGGTCGCCGGCCTCGGACCCGTCGCGTCGGTGACCATCAATGGCGACGTGCCCGGGGCGGTGAGTGTCCGCTTCACGAGTCCGACCGTTGAGTTGCCCGTGGATCTTCAGGTGCAACAGACCGGCGATGCCACGGTGATCGCCCTTCAGTCGGACATCAACGCGAAATTCATGCTCACCGAGCAGAGCAGCAAGGCCCTGTTCGGCCACGTGCACCCGGTGTTCGCCGACGCGGTGGCATCGGAGGATTGGATCCTGATCACGGTCAGGCAGAAGCCGTTCTACCTGCCCCTCGCGGATTTCCATAAGAACATCCGCAAGCTGGCCGTGGACGCGAGGATCGAGATCGGGAACCTGCGCATGCGGCGCAAAGGCTGGCTCACCGAAGGGCTGAACGATCTGACGTCGACCGCGGCGAAGCTTCTGCGCAAAGTTCGACGCCCCAGCGACCGCAGCGGCCAGACTCAGACCTACCTGGCGAGGTTTACGCCGATCGATGTGAACATCCAGGACGGCATGCTGACCACATCGGAGTTCTGGATCACGAGTGATGACGTGGGCATTGGCTTTCAGTCACCGAAGAAGACCAAGGAGTATGCCCAGGGCGGCACCAACCTGGTCACCGGCAAGTATCGTTTCGCCATGGGATTGCTCGGTGCGTCGCTGATTGCGGAAGAGCCGTTTCTGATAGAACTCATCGATCCCGAGGCCGTATTCGATGTTCCGATTCTCGGAGATGTCGCGGGTGACCCGGACGTTCTGACAAAGGAGTTGCGCGTGCAGCTTGTCGGATCGTTGACCAAACAGCAGGCCCGCCGCGCCGGGCGCGATGTTCAGGATCTAATCAACGTGATCGGAACGCATGTCCAGCGGAGAATGCGTGACAAACAGGGTCTGTCGTGGAACGTGCCGCCCGACGCCCGGGCATTTGCTCAAGGTGTCGGCGAGAAGCACCGCGACAAGAATCCGCAGCCGCAGGTGGATGAGCCCGTTGCGGAAGATAAGCCCGAACCCGAACAGAAGCCCAGGAAGAAGAGAAACCTCGAGGACGAGTTGATCGACCAGTTACCAGGTCTTATTGATGAGTTCCTGAAGTAGACCGCGACGCTCTGACAACGGGCCGAAGAGGACGCTCCATGAACGTGCCCATGCTGGATCTCGCCGAACAGCACGCGGCGCTCATGCCGCAGTTTCGCCGTGTTTTCGACCAGACCATCGCGTCGGGACAACTGGTGCTCGGCCCACAGGTGGCCGCGTTCGAGGAGGCCCTCGCCTCTAACTGCGGCACGCGGTACGCGATCGGGCTCTCCAGCGGCACCGACGCGTTGGTCGTGGCGATGATGGCGATGGGGATCGGCCCGGGTGACGAGGTCATCGTGCCCACGTTCACATTCTTCGCCACCGCGGGATGCGTGGCCCGGGTCGGGGCCACGCCGCGGTTCGTGGACATTGATCCTCAGACCTTCAACATGGATCCGGCTGGTCTGGAGCGGGCATTGACCCCTCGCACCCGCGCCGTGATCCCCGTCCACCTGTACGGCCAGATGGCTGACATGGACGCGATCATGACCCTGGCACGCAATCGAGATTTGAAAGTCGTCGAAGACGCGGCCCAGGCCATCGGGGCACGGTGCAACGGCCGCGCGGCGGGTTCGGTGGGCGACGTCGGCTGCCTGAGCTTTTACCCCAGCAAGAACCTGTCCGCGCCAGGAGATGCCGGCGCCTGTCTGACCAACGACCCCGAGTTGGCGCGATCCATGCAACAGTTACGCGTCCACGGTCAGGGTGATGACCAACGATACCACCACGTCGGCGGTAACTTCCGCATCGACACGATCACCGCCGGCATACTCCACGTGAAGCTCGAACATCTGCAGCGATGGACGGATGCCCGTCGGGCACGGGCCGAGCGGTATCACCAGCTGCTGGGCGGTCTGCCGATCGACCTTCCGATCGCGAGAGCCGGTAACGATCACGTGTACAATCAATACACCGTTCGTGTCCACGGCGGACGTCGCGACGCGTTGTCCGAATATCTAACCCGCGAGGGCGTCGGCAACCGTGTGTATTACGACCAGCCTCTACACCGGCAGCCCTGTTTCGAAGCGCCCGACGGCGAGACGGTCACTCTGGCGGTCGCGGAGCAGGCCTGCCTGGATGTGCTGAGCCTCCCCATGTGGCCCGAGATGTCCGAATCACATCAGAACGAAGTGGTCGATGCCGTGCGTCGCTTTTTCGAGTCGTGACTGCGCCGAATCGCTCAAATGACGCACAGGTGACCTTGAAATTCCGTTCGGATCGCGTGGTGGGCGGCACCGACACTGTTCAGGATCGTGTTTATTTTGGCTTATTGAACTTTGAAGAATTATGTTGTCTGAAGTGAACGTGGTTCATGCTGGACAATTCGTGGTTTTCGAGCATTATGCCGTTAACTTATTTCTTCAAAGTTCAATAGAGAAGATTAAGTTTATATGTAGCGTCCTGAGCTGCCTGCAGCTGCACCTGGCTTTGTCGTGCTGCATCGACGATACTCAGGGGTATCGCCTGCTTCGCCCTCCGC
>CAUZBA010000136.1:0-7744 GCA_963577635.1 Phycisphaerae bacterium | reverse complement strand
CATCGCCGACGCGATCGAAGGGCCCATCAACCTGATCCGCCCCCAGACGGAAAAACGCGGGATCACGCTTGAAGCCAGCATGGACCAAAGCATTCCCGTGGTTAAGACCGACGAGAGCAAGCTTCAGCAGATCCTGTTCAACTTTCTCTCGAACGCCGTGAAGTTCACGCCCGACGCGGGGCGAATCGAGATCCGGACGCAGCTGCTGCCCGCACTGCATGACGGACAGGACCCAAGGGTGTGTCTCAGCGTCGTCGACACGGGGCCAGGCATTGCACCAGAGGACCATGAGAAGATCTTCGAGAAGTTCACGCAGCTGGATTCAACCGAGACGCGTCAGTACAGCGGCACCGGCCTGGGCCTGACGATCAGCCGTGACCTGGCTCGCCTGCTTCAGGGAACCATCGAACTGGACAGCGACGTCGGCCGCGGGGCCACCTTCAGCGTGATCATGCCACTCGAGCCACAGCCCGAAACATCCCCATTGATGCCGGATGTTGCCGCAAAGAAGAGCAACGGTGTGGTGACGGGGTGAGAGATAACAGACCAGCGACGAAGCGACGGAGCGACGAAGGGGGGACGAATATCAAACGGCGCCATCTCTTCGACAAAGGAGTGATTCCCAGAACCAGAAGGTACCCACGCCGAAACCGACCAACACCCGAGCGACAACCCTTCGTCGCTCCGTCGCTTCCCCTAAGGAATTCCCCTCACGATGGTCGGTCCGATCAGTCGGATCAGCCAGACCGGAATTCTCTGCCATCTCGCCGAGTGCTTTTAGAATCGGAGGCTGTCGGGACGCATCGAACCGATGTCGCCGTAGCGCACGTGGTATTGCCAGACGGTGGCGTTCGCCTCCGCCCCCCATTGCTTCTTGAACCGGTGGGTGCCGGAATCCACCGTGCTGCGGCCAAAATCGAACTGGCCCGCGCCTCGCCGAATGGCGCGACCCAGCAGCTGGTGGTACATCCACATGTTGACGCAGGTTCCCTGGTAGCGTCGCAGGCTGCTTGCCGACGGCACCTGCGTGCATCCCTCGGCGTGGACCAGCAGCGCTGCGGCAACGGCGCGGCCCTCGTAATCGACGACGGCCAGTTCGGCCCGATCGTCGAAGTGCTTCAGGATGGTTTCGAACAGACGCCGCGAGTAGACCGGCGCACCGAGATCGCGCATGTTGACGCAGAACACGCGATAGAACTCGCCCACCATCGAGGCGCCGCCCCACCGGATCGACAACCCGTGCTTCTCACCCTTGCGCACCTGATTGCGCACCTTTGCGGTGAGACCTTGCCAGAGAAACGATTCAGAATCCGGCAGGTCCAGCACCATGTGCACCTTTTCGTCTCGTCGCCGCGGCGACCTGCTCGTCGTCGGCCACGACGCCGGCACCGTTCAAATAAGGGAGGCTGACGAGAAACTGACCAAACAACCGGCTGCGCACCAGGGCCAGCGGCAGGTAACCGCGAACGTCGGACGGCACGCCGTCGTCGCGGACCACCAGCAGGCAGGGCCGATGCCCCAGTGACTCACACAGAACATCGAGCCATCTCGGGTCGAGTTCGCCGCCCTCGCCGCAGGTTCCGGTGTCGCCCACACCCCCTGCCCGCTGCGAGCGATGCGCCAACCAGTCGCGCAACTGGCCCTGCACGCGGACGTCGCGATGTGAAGCGACCTCAATCATCCGTAAGTCTCCGGCACCATTCGGTGTCCAGGCGCCGATCCACAAGACCCCAGAACAGAAAGATCGGTCCCTCGACCGACCCCCACCACGCAGGCAGTTCCCGGGGTGAGGACGGCCCAACCGCAGCGGCAGTCGACCGCGCGGCGGAACCGCGGCGTCAGAAATTCAGGTCAATCCTGTGGGTGAGTAGTGGCGGCGCCGCGCGGCGCGCCGACATTCGACCGAGCCGATCCTGCAGACTGCGCGAAACGGCGATCAGCTCGTCAGCCCTCTCGACAAGCCGGCGCTCCATCGTCTGCATGACGTCGCCGTCCAGCCCGGGCCAGACCGAAAAGTCGTCAACGCAGTAGTACACCCAGCGGTCCGCGTTGATCCGGCCGACCAGGTCGGCCGTCACGGGCAACGTGGTCAGGACAACGCGCCGTTGTTCCGGACGCCGCGGCCCCAGCGCGCGATTCACGGCGCGGGCAAGCTGACGTGCGTTACAGCGTCGCTGCCAACCACGGCGGAACCCCGGTCACATCCAGGGAGCCAGGACGGTAAGGTTCGTCGGGTGCGCCCTTTGACGTGACGCTGCGCCGGCCCACCGCCGCAATACGGTCGTCGCCCTGAGCGCGTCTTCAAGACTCCAGCGAGGCCGACGCATTCCGACGGTGTTGACCCAGATCGTCTCGTATCGCGGGAGAAAGCGGCCCACGAGGTGCTGACAGCTCGATGGATGCCGCCCCCAATCATCAGCGAAAACGACCAGGTGCGTGATTGGATTGCTGCAGGCCATGGGCTGCAACAAGCATCGGCCAAGCACCGTGCCATGCTCCGTGGCCGATCATTATCGGCCGTTCATTCTGGTGCCCCCGTGGCCGAACCGTACAATGAATCAGCGGACGATCCCTCTAAGGCATGCGGAGACCGGATCATGGGCATCGAGGCAGTTCTGACCGGTGACGGATACGTCACGTCACAGTTGAGAAAGGTCGTCAACTGGTCGCGGCGATCCAGCCTTTGGCCGATGCCGTTCGCCACGGCGTGTTGCGGCATCGAGTTGATGTCCACGGCCACCAGCCGCTACGACCTTGCCCGATTCGGAGCCGAGGTCATGCGATTCAGCCCTCGCCAGAGCGATCTTCTGGTTGTCGCCGGCCGCGTCGCGATCAAGATGATGCCGGTCCTTCAAAGGATCTATCAGCAGATGACCGAGCCGAAATGGGTCGTTTCCATGGGCGCGTGTGCCTCGACGGGTGGTGTCTTCGACACCTACGCCGTGGTCCAAGGTGTAGACCAGTTCATCCCGGTGGACGTCTACGTGCCCGGTTGCCCACCGCGACCGGAAACGCTGATCGAAGGGATCATGGCCATCCAGCGGATCATCGACGAGGACGGAATTCCCCCTTCGGGCAGCCGACGCCGGCCGCTGCGAATCGCGATCGAACCGACACATCAGGTACGCACCCAACCGACGCCCCTGACCGTGGGGCAGACCTGAGACCTCAGCCACACGCCGCTCGTCGTCGAAAAAACCGCGACAGGCCGGCGGCGGAATGTCCAGACGATCAACTCAAGAGTCCTATAACAGCCCGCTTTGCAGCGTCCGGGAGATTGTCCACGCCACGCTGCCCACCCAGGGGAAATGAGCAATCTGGGATATTGACGATGGTTAACCGATGTGATCACGAGTGACTAGGGCCTGGAGAGAATCGCGAAGTTTTTTCCGATAACTCGCAAAAAACTCTTGACGCCGGGTGTCGCCTGATATACTCTTCACCTGATCACTTGTTGGTAACACCATTCACCCTTGGAGGGGTGAGCATCTATCTGGTTCGAATAACATGGGGAGGAAAATAGACGGCAACGTTGCCTTTGCTTCGTTGTTTCCGTAAGAGAATGGAGTACGACCGGTAGTCGATGAAATTGAGGAGCGAGAGAGACTAAGTTGAGATCACTCCGTGATCGTCTGTCAATCAGAGTAGCCCAAGGCTACGGTACGGCGGGGAGAATACGCCGACACTTCTCATCGTTGGGCGCCGGCCCGCTGGGCCTGGCGATCCTGATGCTGTCACTCACTGTCGGTAACGCCACGGCGACCGTCTTTCATCTTGAGAACGGCAACTCGCTCGCGCAATTCCACACCGAGGCCAGCGACGGTCCCGTCCTCGGTCACAATGTCTGGGAGGTCGACGGCATCGATCACATGGCCCAGCAGTGGTTTGCGTTTCGCACTGCCGAAACCGGTCGCGAGTTCTTCGTCGGCGGGGATGAGGTCGGCAACCCACTGAGCCAGATCACGGCCCACTCGATCAACCTCGACGGGCAGCCGGGCGACGACTTCCTTCGAGTGATCTACAGGGACAACGCCGATCAGTTCGAGATCCAACTCATGTACTTCCTGACCGGCGGCACGCCGGGATCCAACAATTCGCTACTGAGGGAGATCATCAGCATCACGAACCTGGCTGGTGGCGGCGGTGGCGGAACGGGAGGAGGCGGCGAAGGAGAAGGTGAAGAAGAGAATAACGACAACCTCAACATCGGCTTCTTTCAGTTGTCCAACTTCGATCTGGAAGACACAGCCGAGAACGACTCGGTCATCATCTCAGGCAACATGATGAACGTCGCGACCCAGTTCGAGGCGAACACGGACCTGCACGTTGCGGAATCCGTGGTGTCGCCACCGCCGACGTTCTTCGAGGCGGGTGAACATTTCGACATCATGAGCAGATTCACCGACAACGACTTCGACGATCTGAACGGTAATGCGAGTGCGATTAACACGGTCGACGCCGTCTGGGCGTTTCAGTGGAACTTTGAGATCGCGCCTGACGAGATGGTCCTCATCAGCAAGGAAAAGATGCTGGAGGAGGGCCCCATCAACATCGCCATTCCCCTGCCTTCCGCGGCCTGGTGCGGATTCGTCCTGTTCGGCTCCGTCGGCATGATGCGACGAATTCTCCGGCCGGGCAGGTAACACGTAAAGCCAGACAGCACCTCGTTGACTTGATGTGCGCTTGGCACGTCGGCGATGTGAGTCTGCACAGTCGCAAGTCGCAAGTCGCACGCAAGTGGTGAGAGTCTCAAGCCCTGGGCGTACGCGACCTGCCGTCAAGACTTTCGACCAGACTTGCTTCGCCGACGCTCAAAATGCTGCGATTGGATTGACAACGGGCTAGCGAGAAAATTCTCTGTTGCGGCCGTCGACTCGCGGTGACCACCGCGCCGTCTCATACGTCGTACGCCCGTCCTCAAGCCTGCACGATCACGTCTGCGTGCTTCAGCAGATCGGGCCTGTGCGTCACCAACAGGATCGCACGTTGTTTCATGGCGTCGAACATCTCGGGAATGATCCGGGCCACGCTATCCGTGTCGATCGATGAGGTGGCCTCGTCGAGGATAAGGATCTTCGGATCTCTCAGAATCGCCCGCGTCAGGTTGATCCGCTGCTTTTCGCTGCGCGACAGGCGCAGGCCCGACTCGCCGACGAACGTGCCATAGCTCTCCGGCAGGTTCGTGATGAATTCGTGGGCGCCGGTCAGTGTCGCCGCATCGATGATCTGTTCGATCGTGGCCTGGTGATTCGCATAGCGAAGATTCTCCCAGATGGAGCTTAAACACGAAGCACTCCTGAAATGCAATACCGATGTGCTCGCGCAGGTGCTGCAGCTCGATCTTGTTGACGTCCAGCCCGTCAACGAGCACACGTCCCAGGTCCGTCTCATGGAACCGCAGAATGAGATGAACCAACGTGCTCTTGCCCGACCCGGATGGCCCGGTCAAGGCGCAGACCTGGCCGGGGAACACCTCGGAATCGACATTTTGAAGCAGCGGTTCGCCGTCGTCGTGACTGAAGCAGACCGAATCGAATTTGACGTGGCCACGGATCGGCTTGAGCGCAGTGCTGAAACGCCGCTGTTCGGACGGTCCGTCGTCCATCAGGTCGAACACACGATCCACACTTGCCGTGCACCCCGTCAGCTTCGCGAAACCGGCCATCAGCCCCAGCACGGTCGGGTACAGCATCGCGACCCAACCGAAGAACATGAGGAACTCGCCGGCGGCCATCGGGTTCGAAGACAGTCCTATCACCTGGTAGGCGCCAAAACCGATCAGTGCGATCGTGCCGGCACCGACAAGCATGTCGCCGATCACTTTCTAAATCACGTGGTATCCCCGGCTGTGCATCTGGCTGCGACGCGATTCGTCGGTCGCCCGGACAAACGCCCTGCCTTCGCGTTTCTCGGCGCCGAACCCTTTGATGACTTCGACACCGAGAAAACGTTCGACGAGGCTGCCTTGCACGACGTCCAACTGATCCTGCGCCCTGCGACTTGATGCCTTCATGGGCTGCCTGAACCGGTTGTACGCGAGTAGATGCAGGGGCAGAACCAGCGTCGCCACCATGGCCAGCTGCCAGTTGACCGCAAACAGACTGGCGACGATGGCCAGAAACAGAACCGCGGCCAGGATCATCTTGGGCAATTCATCCTGGATGAACGTCTGGATGACAAAGCTGTCGCTCATGACGCAGCTGGAGACCTGTCCCGGCCCCATCTTCCTGGTATGCCGCAGGTTCAGGTGCTGGAGACGATCGAACAGGCGGTTGCGAATCATGAAGCAGACGTTCTCGCCGATGTGCACCGCCGCGGTCTTGCTCATGAAATACATCAGGTTTCGCATCAGGTAAAAGACGGCGAGCCCCACCAGGATGAGCCAGAGCAGTGTCGTGTTCTCATTCGGAAAATGTCATCGATCAGGAGATTGACCATCAACGGAAAGCTCATGTTGGCCGCGGCCAACCCGATCAGGGCGAGCACCGTATACGCCAGGCGGGCCCGGTGTGGGCGCACCAGCGCGTGCAACCGCTTGATCGATGCCAGGTCGTCCCGGCCGGGATTTCCATCGGACTCGTTTGATGCCATGTTGTTCGAAAACAGCTCTAGTCAGACGTACGCAGGTGAATAGGCGCGAAGGCACGAAGGGGGGACTGTCGCAGTCGATCCGTGATCAACATTCTGCCTTCTCGCTGTGCGGTCGGTTGTTCGAGGAAGATCGAAACGATTTCGAAGCGGCGCGGGTCGCGAATCACATCTCCCCACTTCGTGACTCAATGCCTACCCCCCTGCGTCTTGCCCTTTGCTTCCCCCTTCGTGCCTTCGTGCCTCTGGTCACCCCTCTGCCGAAACCGCCGAATGCTGCGATCCAGAACGCGGTCGCGACGGCCAACGCAAAGAACAGTACATCGAGAAGGCCCAGACCGTATGGGTCCGCCTCGTCCTTGGGGCCGTCCCGGATCTGCGACCACGATTCGTGAATGGTCCGTCTAGTGTTCTCGGCGCCCTGCGTATGAAGTCGGTACTGCTCTCTTTCTGCCGGTAGAAGGTTGTCCCATTTTTTCTTGGCCTGCGTCCAGATTCCTGGCAGGTAGTCGGCTTCGCCGGTCGCCTGGCCGGCGTCACCGTCGGACGGCCATTCGATCGTCTTGCCGAGGTCGGACTGTTCCGCGACGATCTGGTCTGCGATCAGGCTGATCACGACCAGATCGTCGTGATATGTCGAGGCCAGTTGCGCGGCGATCAATGATCGGTCGTGTGCCCCCTCCTTAGTCATGGTGATCGACAGGTACTTGCCCGCCAGAATGCAGACCACCGCAACCACCACCGCGAGGAGGCCGGCCTGACTTCCGGCGCCCCGGCCGCCGATCGCCACGCCCCACCCCACGACCAACCCGATGCACCAGGTGATCCATCCAACCTCCAGATCCGTCCAATAAGCGAGGCCGGCCCAGACCCCTGCGCCGACCAAGCCGGCCAAACCACCTCCGAAGATTCCACCAATGAGATTTATCTCGATCCTTCTGCCGGAAACGGTGTCATACGCATCTCGATTAGTTCTCATGCATAATCCAATTGGTCTTGCATAGAGATCGGAATCGATCCTCGTCGAGTTGGTTCCATGCGTGGTGAAACGGGCCTCCAGATTGGCCAAACCCCCAAACATGAGCGTGAACCAAGACAACAATCTTCAGAAAATGAAGAGAAGCCGTTGCTGTGTGTGGGGCGATGGTAGAATCCG